>CAXGPR010000145.1:0-6640 GCA_964011675.1 uncultured bacterium | reverse complement strand
TCATTCTCTGCCTGTTCGTGTGCTCGACACAACAACGAGCGGCGAAATCCTTGGGGAGTCTGAGCGGCTTGCAGCAAGCTCCGATTAGGCGTTCCCGCCACCCACTTGTCGCGGACCATCTTTATCGTGTCTTTAACGGGTAAACAGGGCAACGCAGCACCCCACGTGTCAGCCGCTTCGACAACGCGCTCAATGAGGCGTCCTGAAACAAAGGGACGCACTGCATCATGCACCAAGATTAGGTCGTCTGCATCTCTCGTTTCTTTGAGACCTGCGCGCACCGAATTGACACGGTCGCTTCCACCCACAACGAGAGAACGCACCTTGGAAAAGTCTCCACTGCCAAGCACAACCTGCTGACAGTAAGCCATATCGTCAGCTGCAACGACCAAGATAATACTCGATATACATTCGGTCGCTTCAAAGGACTGCAGCGTATGCCAAAGAACGGGACGCTCGTTTAGTAACATATATTGCTTGGGCAAGGTCCCACCCATACGAACGCCTTTACCACCAGCAACGATGATTACCGTAGCGCGCAAATTCTTAATTCTCATACAACCATCATCGCATCACCGTAGCTGTAAAACCTGTATTTTTTGCGCACTGCTTCTTCGTAGGCCCCCATCAGGTTTTCATACCCAGCAAAAGCTGCTACAAGCATGAGCAACGTCGATTGAGGTAGATGAAAGTTGGTGATCAGAACGTCCACCGCACCAAATTTATAGGGAGGGTATATAAATGTTTCCGTCCACCCTGATAAATCGCGCACGATACTCTTCTCATCAACCGCAGTTTCTAGAGCGCGCACCGAAGTAGTACCGACAGCGATAGCACGCCCTCCAGCAGCGCGTCGTCGATTGATTTCTTCTGCCGACTCAGAAGAAACTTCATAATATTCGGCTTCGATGCGATGAAGCCGAGGATCATCAGACCGCACGGGCTCAAACGTACCCGGCCCTACATGCAGAAGAATAGGCTGTATACCCGTACCGGCTCGTCGTAAATAATCCATAAGCTCATTGGTAAAATGTAGCCCTGCCGTAGGCGCTGCGATAGCTCCCTGCTGACGCGCAAAAACAGTCTGGTATCGCTCTTCATCTTGTGCCGTAGGCGAGCGTCGGATATATGGCGGCAGTGGTATTTCGCCGATCTCATTCAAAATGGACGCGAGATCTTCGGCGCCAAAACTCAGTTCAACTCGTCCGTCTTTCCTGCGCGCGG
This sequence comes from uncultured bacterium, assembly GCA_964011675.1. Lineage (GTDB taxonomy): Bacteria > Latescibacterota > UBA2968 > UBA8231 > UBA8231. The sequence continues at coordinate 5,416 of CAXGPR010000145.1, read as the reverse complement.
TGACTTCAGCATCAAGCACTCCGCCAGCAAAGGTGAGCGTTCGCCCCAATTGTAGTGCACGTGCAGGCTTGCCCATAGCCAACCACTGCCCCTCTGCTACTTGCTTAATGAGTAATACTTCCACTTTTCCTCCCGTATCGGATCGTACACCATACAGGCGTGCTGGAAACACTCGGGTTTCATTTACGATAAGCACATCCGCTGGCCGTATGATCTCTACAATGTCGGTAAAGTGCAGATGATGGATTTGTCCATCGCTACGATCAAGAACGAGCAAGCGGGATTGATCGCGTCGAGTTTGAGGTTCCTGCGCAATCAATTCTTCTGGAAGGTGAAAGTCGTAATCAGATAAATTCATGGGGTGTAGGAGAATACGCCCCGCGACCAAATTCGTCAAGATAAGGATAGGGTGGTGTCAACTGCTCAGTAAGTAGCCTAACCTTCAAAAGCAGAAACCACCCTGGATGAACGCGTAGACTAGAGGAGAGAAAGGGCCGAGACTGCACTAACGTTGGCCTGCGCCAACATTGCAGTACTGCTTTGCACAAGGATTTGTGATCGACTTAGCGCTGTAACCTCATTGGCGATATCTGCATCCCGAATTGTGGCCTCCGATGCCTGTATATTTTCGAGCTCGTTCTCACTATAGGCTATAGTGTAAGAAATCCGGTTTTGAGCAGCACCGAGCTGTCCCCTTTCATCTGACAGTCTCTGTATCGCACTACCAATCTGCGAAAGAGCCTGTCGGGCACTTGCCTGCGTCTCCATGGATACCTCATCTAAATTTAGTATATCACCAGTCGAACGAAGATCTTGAATACCCACTTCAATTCGGTTTACTGCCCGGTCGGTTGGACCTACCTGAAAAACACCGCCCGTACCTTCTTCAACGAAAATCGACTGACCGTTTAAATCTCCCTCCACGTAGCTACCCGTAGCATTTGATGCGCCAACTCCAGCGAGCGAAACCTGGATCCCCAAGCGGTCAAAGTTAGCTGCAACTGTCGCACCTGTTGCAACCGCCCCACTATCCAACTTCATCCCTATATTGATCGTTTGTGTTACAGTCCCATTACCCAAAGTAAGTTCACTATCTCCACCAGTATCTTCAAAGGTGTAAGTACCCGCATCTGCAGACGAGAGCAACACCCCCTTTACTCCAGAAGTATTGCTAGCCGTAACGGCTGTGGACAGGCTCTCTGACACCCTATTACCGAACCCAACAAGCAAAGACTGCCTGTTGTAGGTAGTGGCCTCTGCAATGCGATCAATCTCAGTACGCAGGGAAGCAAATTCGGCTACTAAAGATTCGCGGTTGCTGTTATTTAGTGTGCTATTTGCAGACTGCATGGCCAACTCTCGCATCCTTATGAGAATATCACTCACTTCTTGCAGTGAACCTTCAGCAACCTGAATGAGGTTTGCCGCATGCTCCGCATTCTGCACGTTTTGATTTAGACCGGAGATCTCGCCTCTCATTACTTCAGAGATAACTAGACCTGATGCATCGTCAGCGGCGCGGTTTACCCGCAAGCCTGAAGAAAGGCGCTCTAATTCCCGCCCCACAGACCCGAGGTTTCGCTTCAATATTCTTTGAGCGTTAATCGAACTAACGTTGGTGTTCACTCTAAGTGCCATGACTACTACTCTCCATGCTGCAACTAAGCATATGTAATTGTTATTTATTTACTTACATGACATATCATATTATAAAAATATCATTTTTACCACTTTGAGCGCATTGCCCTCACTCAATATATCGGCTGCTTATCAACATAACTTTAATGGATACTTAATTTTTTTTTAAAAAAGTTTAAGAAGATTTTCATACAACCGATAGTTATTACATAGTAACAAGTTATATCAAGTTTGAGGTCAGAGAACAAGGAGGTTCGATAATGGCCCTTAGTTTCAATAGCAACGTTTCTGCTACAAGAACATCTAATATACTCGGCCAGGTCGAAAGAGACAGCCAAGACCGTCGAGCACGCCTTTCCTCAGGAATAGCCATAAATTCGTCACGCGAAAGCGCTGCACGCCTCTCGATCTCCGAAGGTATGCGAGCTGAATTAGGCGGATTAACGCAAGGCACCCGCAATGCAGAAAACGCTCTCGATTTACTGCGCACTGCCGAAGGCGGCATGAACGAGATAAGCACCATGGTAATACGCATGCGCGAATTGGCTGTCCAATCCTCATCTGCAACACTCAACAACAAGAACCGAGAAGCCATCGAAGCCGAATTTAATCAGTTAAAGGGAGAAATGGATCGTCTAGTTCGCGTAGCCAGCTATAATGAACAGACCGTCTTGAGCAGCTTTGGCAACGCAGTAAACAAAGAGACATCGACGGCCTTAACCGACGCAGCAAAAACGGGCGCTCGCTACGTCAAATTAACCGGAGCCCCCGAAGGAATTTACACCTTTATAGACAGATCCGATGATAACGAGATTACGCTTGGTAACGGCGTAATCACCCAGACGGTTAACCTAGGATCTCGCACCGTTGATGGACAGGTCGCTGAAGGAACCACACAATCCGTTAACTTCGATAAGCTAGGTATAGAAGTCATCCTGTCCGGCGAAGGCGCACAGGATGCCACCGGTGCTTATACTGACGGGGAACTGAGTGGGAAAACAATTACAGTAGACAACCTTGGCGGCAGTTTCCAATTGGGCAGCGACGCCGTTCCGGCGGACCGACTAGACTATGAAATTGCCGACTTACAGACCGACGGCCCCGTCCTCAACCTGACCAACGTGAGTCTGGGAACGATGGACAGTGCTAGATCTGCCCTCACTCGACTGGAAGAAACAACTAACCGAATTAGCAAAGTTCGGGGAGACGTGGGGGCCGTTATCAATCGCCTGACACACACACTAGATCATACGACGGGTTCAATTGAACGTATCGGCGCTTCTGAGTCTACAGTACGCGATGTAGACTATGCCTGGGAAACTGCACAACTTGCTAGAAACGAAATAATCCGCCAGGCGTCTGTGGCGACGCTTGCCAAGACTAACATTTCAGCCAGTTTGGCCGTTAGTCTGCTACAATAACGAAACTTATATATGTGAATTAAACTAGTTTACCTAGCCCATATGCCTAAAAATGGTCCAGAGAATTTTATGCCCTGCCCGCACGGATCCGCTAACGGTACCGCTAATCTTTGAAGTACCAATTCGTTTTCGATAGCGAACTGGCACTTCCATGCAACGCAACCTTAACCGCGCCGCTTTGACCTGCATTTCTACCGTCCAACCAAAGTCCCTATCGCACATCTCAAGCCGCTTAAGAGCCGTATAATCTATGGCTCGAAATGGCCCCAAGTCGGTAAAGGAAACGCCAAACAACCAGCGTATGAGGCGCGTTGAAAGCCAATTACCAAAGCGGGCCTGTGGCAGCAGGGCTCCTTTTTCGCGCTGCCCAAGAACGCGCGATCCGATCACCAAATCGGCGGTACCGGTCTCTATAGGTTCGTAAAGAGTGGGCATTTCTTCAGGAAAATCGCTGTAATCGCCGTCGAGGAAAACGACAATGTCGGTAGACGAAAGTGCGCTGAGCCCTCTTAGGCAAGCCTGCCCATAACCCCGAACCGGCTCGTGAACGACAATGGCACCTCGACTCTGCGCCACTGCCGCCGTTGAGTCGGTAGAGCCGTTGTCTACGACAATGACCTCCGCGACTCGGTGAGGTATTTCGTCGAGCACTTTTCCAATGGCACGCTCTTCGTTAAAAGCCGGTATGATTACAGAAATCGACGAAGAAACCACGCAACAGTATCCGCCTGTTACAGATTATTCTCTAACCACAAGAAAAGAAGATCTTTGGCCTCCGGGACCTCGTTTATGAGGTCAATGCCGTGCGCTGCTGAGTTTTGAAATATGCGAAGCGACGTGGGTTGCGCAGTAACTGCCTCTAAGTTTCGGGCAAAGTCAGCATAGTTCAGCACTATCTCGGTTCCTTCCAGTTGGTCCATTGCACCCACCAAGTAGAGGATGGACCGAGGGGCAAAAGACGAGATACCCCGCCCTATCACAAGCGGACTCAGAGAAGAAGCCTCCCACAGCCCCGGCGAAAGTGATACGCTTGTTTTAATCTGCTCGGTGAAAATGCCAGAACTCACAAACGCTACATTACCACCCGATCCATCGCCAATAACAGCTATGCGATTTGGATCAACTGCGCGCTGCCCCAGCAGCCAGTTTAGCGTAGCGAAAACGTCAAGTACGCTGTTCTCTAAGTCTTCAATAAGGAGGACTTGACGATCATCGGGAAGGGGCGTCTGACCGTGTCCGCGCATATCGACAGCTACAACAGCATACCCACGCTCGAGCAGTTCAATGAAAAGGTCCGTCGTTGACAACCACTCTTGCTTATCGCCACCCAGGTCGTGCAATAATATGACAGTAGGGATGCGCTGGGCAGATGCCGATGCGCCAAACAGCGCGCTGATCGGCACTCCGTCATTAGAAAGAAAAGTGACTTCGTTAATGGGATAAACCCGACCGGGACCTCTAGATACTTCTGGTCCGGTAATACGAACGCCGCCCTCATCTGAACCACTGCACCCGGCGAGCGCAACCACGCTCAACAACAGACACAGCTGCAGCATATTTTTCATCTTCGACTCCTCGCTGGCACAGGAAGCATGGCAGGAGCGCTGCACGGTGAGAGCAGCGTTAAAACCGTCTTTTCTACACCTAGCTAATTTGACCTAAGTAATTGTGAAAAATAAACAAACGACATTTTGAATGTCAACTGAAGCGCTTGACGATTCAAACGGGCTATGCTATCCTCTGTCTCCCATGATAGAGCTAATTAACACGTGTCTTCATTTTGCTGACATCCCCGTTTTAAAGTCAATTGACCTACAGATTTGTCCAGGCGAATTCACGGCCATAATGGGTTCGAATGGGTCGGGCAAGACGACTTTAGCTCGCTGCCTTAACGGCCTACTCATTCCGCAAAAAGGCTCGGTCTTCGTCGACGGCAAGACAACGAAGAATTCAGATAATCTTCCTTTCATACGACGCACTGTCGGCATGGTTTTCCAAAATCCAGATGACCAACTCGCCACGACAACTGTCGAAAATGAACTGGCTTTTGGATTGGAAAACATGGCAATATCCACTGATGAGATGCACCGGCGAGTTGAACAAGCCCTCACGGATTTTGATCTCTCGCCATACAGAAACACGTCTCCGCACAACCTGTCTGGCGGAGAAAAACAGCGTCTTGCAATCGCAGCGACCTTAATCATGCGTCCACGCTACCTAGTGTTGGACGAACCAACCGCCCTGCTCGACCCCCAACACCGCCGGCAGGTGATCGAATTGTTACACGCTATGTGCGACCAACTAGGGATTGCCACGGTTCTTGTCACACATGTGCCTGAAGAAGCAGAAAACGCAAG
>CAXGPR010000144.1:0-6679 GCA_964011675.1 uncultured bacterium | reverse complement strand
ATCATCCTCATCATCCTCATCATCCTCATCATCCTCATCATCCTCATCATCCTCATCATCCTCAAAGTCATCGTAGTCATCCTCACCTTCCAATAGCGCTATCCGTCGTTGTAACATATCATTGCGCTCGTTGGTAGCAATTATGCGTTCACAAAGCAAATCAACGACATTTTTCATAATGCTCATACTCATAGCAGCATTAGAAGCAAGTACGGCATCAAGGCCCTTCTTAGGGATTACAACTGCGACAGAAGGCTCCAAAGCGGAAATAGTAGCAGAGCGCGGCTGATTGGTCAGTACGCCCATTTCGCCCGCTGGCGAACCGGGTAGTATCTCACCCAGCTGATCGCCACCAGCGGTCGTGACCAGCAGACGCCCACGCAGCAGGACCAACATATCGTCACTAGGCTCTCCAATTACACAGATCCGCTGTCCAACTGTGAACTGTTTGGACGTAGCTACACGCAAGATGCGCTGGATATGCTCGAGAGTTAAGCCCTTAAACACACCGATCTTGCGCATGACGAGCATGAGCTGATGCTGTTGCCTGTTCATGTATACTGCCCTTTCAAATTCTTCCTTACACGACGATTAGAGCACTCTAATCTTTTTCAAAAAATGGCCTCTCTCTTCATTAGCCGCATCAATAGCATCCTCTCCGCCCAAAACGGCAACAACTCCTTGGCTGGCTCCTCTATCAAGAATATCGGCAAAAAAATGGAAATCTTCCGCCGTTGTTCCCAAAATTTCGTCGCGCATACGTTGGCGATACACTTCGTCGATACCCGTTAAATGGCGCATCATCGAGGTGTAGCCCTTGGCATCTGGCAGCTGGTAGCTGTCCAAGTCGCCAATTGTACCTATAATCGCTTTACTTAATTCATCTTGGTTTATATCGAGTTGACGGAGAAAGGCGCCGCTTCCATCGTAATTATCCAGCGTGTTTAAGACGTTTGGATCCCGATACGAAGCGTAGCCCAAAATACCCGAAAAGGGATCAAAGGAGCAGAATGCGCCATAGGCACCCCCCTGAACTCGAATGCGATCCCACAGCCAACTAGCTCCTAAATAGCGCGACACAACGGTAGAAGAGCCATGTAACGCATATCCCAGATCATACAGGTTTGCAGCCTTACCTACGTAGTTTACCTGAGCGGGAATCAATAGCCCTTCGCTCCCCGTATGCTCTGGCTGAGTCCAAGTCTGTTTCGACCTATCCACTGCGGGCAAACTAGAGAGCATAGCAGCCAATTCTCCATCGAAAAGAGAGCGATCATCTCCGCTGAGCGTCACATTACAAAGGGCACCCGAACGACTGAACAGCAAATCTCGCATTTCTTCCAGTCGTTTTTGTACGGACGGCCAGTCCTGATCGATGTCAGCAACAAGCCGGCGTAAAAAGAACAGATAGTCGACTCCTCGCATTTGTTCAGAAAGCCAAGAAGCCTTATCAAAGCGCGAACGCAGACGCAGCGAGACTACGCGATGCCCGCCAGGCACCAAGCCCGATTCTTCTCCGGCTTTTTCTTCCAGTGCCATTTGCATGAAGCGCGCGCGATCGTCGAGCCGCCCCCGGCACAAAACATCGCGCAGCAACGCCATCAGCTCTGACGTGCGGGTGACGGTCGATTTACCGCGAAGAAATAGGTAGGCATGGAGCGCATCGCTCTGACGATGTCCGCTTAACACCTGCTGCGTCCACAAACCGCCCGTCTCCGCCCCTATCCGCTGCTGAAGCTGCACAAAGCTTTCATCTTTAGTCCCCATCTCCAACAGCGCGCGACCAAACAGTGGCACGTAGGGCAAATACTCCTGGGGCAGCACGCTCAGATCAAACCCGATATCAAAGTAGGCGATTCCATTGGTAAACAGGTCATGATGCAGCGTTTTTACCCCTTCAACTTCCGTCTCTTCAATTGGTATGGTGGTGATTTTCGATTGGAGATCGCTAAGTTCTAAGCGGGGAAGTTTAGCCAAATCCGCCGGATCGTCTGACCGCTCTTGGGCTTCTTGGAGTGCGCGTGCAGTATCGGCCACTTCCTGCAAAGTACTTTCATCCATCTGGGCGTATGCAGCAACTAACCGTTCCTGTTCGGCGGCCTCCTGGCGCGCTCCCTCCCCTTCATCTGGACGAAGCACAACGGTTGTGCGATGCTTATTTTCAAGCAAGTGACAGCGTATCAACTCCGGCAGATAGCGGTCGTCTTCATCAATGCGCTGACGCAGACGTGCAAGAGAATCTTCAAAGCGCAGCGACTCCAGCGGGTCGCGATCGTATAGCCAGTGAGCCAAACTGCGTAACATGAGGGCCAGGCCTCGAGGGAACGATCCCGTATTGTTCTCGCGTAAACGAAACTCTGCTGTATTAAGCGCAGCTGCAACCATACCCGCGTCGACTCCTTCTTCAACTACCTTCTCCAGCGTGCCCACTACGAGCTCTGCGACCGCATCGATATCTCTTTCGTGCACGCCTTTTAAGCCGGCGCCAAAAAAAAGCTGCTTCATTTCCGTCTCTAAGCCGCTACCCGTCACATCTTCTCCAAGCCCAGAATCAATAAGAGCTTTGCGCAGCGCAGAGGCTGGAGTGCCGAGTAGGACGTAGTCGAGCACCTGTAGAGCTCGCCGATCGTCGAGGTCAATTTCTCCATCTAGCAGCCAGTTAACGGTTACAAAGGAGGCGGCCTCTTCTCCCTCGCTAGCGTAGACGTGCTCGAGGCGACGAGGTTCGGAAAAGCGCGGCTGATCAACAATAGTGGAGTCGATCGACCGAGGCTCAAAATCGCTCAAATATTCTTCCAGTAGATCGAGCCGACGATCTATATCATCATCGCCGTAAAAAAAGATGCGTGCGTTACTCGGGTGGTAGTACTGACTGTGAAATTGCTCAAACTGCTCGAATGTCAGATCGGGTATAGCACGCGGATGTCCCCCCGACTCAACGCCGTAAGTCGTATCGGGAAAAAGCGACTGCTGAGCATACTCAGCAGCCACCCGCTCAGGATCGGAATAGGCCCCTTTCATCTCATTGAATACAACGCCCTTGTATGTGAGCCGACTACCGTCCGGCTCGACTTCGTAATGCCATCCCTCCTGCTGCAGAACGGCCGGTGTGATCCTAGGATGAAAAACTGCATCCAAATAGACGTCAATTAGGTTATAGAAATCTTTTAGATTGGTACTAGCGACAGGATAGCACGTTTTATCGGGATATGTAAAGGCGTTGAGAAACGTATTAAGCGAACCTTTAATCAGCTCGACAAACGGCTCTTTAACCGGGTATTTACGCGATCCGCACAGCACGGAATGTTCGAGGATGTGAGCCACGCCCGTCGAGTCTTCAGGGGGAGTGCGGAAATTTATTCCAAATACTTTGTTCTCGTCATCGTTGGCAAGAGACAGCAGCTGTGCCCCCGTCCGATGCCTGTATAAGCGAGCCCGCGTATTGAGTTCTTCTAAGCGTTCTTCGCGCAGTAATTCAAACTGATGTTCTGGCATGCTCATCCTCTCACTCGGTCAATGTACGCAATGCACCAACCCGTATTTTCACATCCGTGTATCTTGTCTCTAATCACCGCTTCACCCTGCCAATTGCCACACCGATGCAGCGGTTTTTCCCAGTATCTGTTCCCGATCGCGGTCACTTAAAAATGGAATACCCTCGCATATAAGTCGCAGCTCTTCAGCAAGCGTGTGCCAATTGTGTTTTACCCGATGATGTCCGGGATAGCCCGTCCCCCACATCGATCGATCGCTGCCAAACGCGTCATAGAGCATGCGAATATAGGGATGCACATCTACGTGGGGAAAGGGGTGAGTCGAACGTCCCGCTACGTCTGATATTTTAACAAACACGTTGTCGCGACTGGCTAAATCAACTATGGGTTGATACGCCGCGGGCCCCGCCTCAAGATCGGGATAACCCATGTGATCAACGAGTAGCTTCATATGGGGAAAGCGCGCAGCAATCTCGTCCACTTGCACCGCGTCACCAGGACGCATATGAAACTGTATTACGGCCTCAGCTGCGGCCAATTCTTCCCACAGAGCACCGTTTTGAGGAGAGATTAAGATCGCTTCATCAGGGTAGTACATAGGATGTAAGCGAAAGCCGACCAGACCGCGTTCACGCATCCAATAGCGGGCTACTTCTGCATTGTTGGGATCCTGTGGATCTATGAGCCCATGTCCAATAAAGCGATCGGGAAAGCGCTGCACAGAATCGGCTATATAGCCGTTGTCCCAAGTCGACCAGCTCGTCTGGACCAGCACGCTCCACCCGACGCCGTGATCATCCATTTCGGCCAGTAGTTCATCTGCAGTGCCCGGCTCGTCGGGTAGGCTTTTCCAGCCTGGAGCCGTTGGTCCAATCGGGTAGCGCGGAGGATCAATCTCCCACACGTGCACATGCGTGTCTACAATCATATCATCTCCCTATGGCAGCGCTATTTTACCCAAGACGACAGGACGTTGAGCGCCGGTTGCAGCCGGCACATTGCCGGCGTGTCCCATGAGCGTTTCGTTGGCCAATACAGCAAAGCTAATCGCCTCGCGTGCATCCGGATCAATTCCCAGTCCCAACAGCGACTCGACGCGCGTGCCCGGCATAACCCGGCGCAACCTTTCCAATAAGTGAAGGTTGTGCACACCGCCGCCTGCTACCCAGATATCAGCAACGGGGTTGCCGGCTGCACGAGCAATCCCCTCAGCAATGGAAAGCGCGCTAAACTCGGTTACCGTGGCAATTAAATCGTCTGGATTACTGGGCGCGCTTATCGCGACCTCATCTAAGAATGCAGTGCCAAATTCTTCGCGGCCGGTTGATTTAGGCGGCTCGCGCTGCAGGTAGGGATGCGCCATCAAACGCGATAACAGCGCCTGATCAACCACGCCACGAGCCGCGCGTGCACCGCCTCGATCAAAGCATTCGCGGCCGTCCGTCGCGCGTTCCACTACAGCGTCGATCAGCATGTTCCCAGGCCCGGTGTCGAACGCACACAGACCCTCCACCGACTCCCCAGCAGGCACAATAGTCACGTTTGCAATGCCGCCAATATTGAGCAAAACGCGGCTCTGTTCTTCGTGCCCAAACAGCAGCCAATCGACCAGCGGCACGAGCGGCGCCCCCTGACCTCCAACGGCCATATCAGCGGTGCGGAAATCTGCCACGGTGGCAATGCCCGTCCGCTGGGCAATAGCAGAAGCGTCGCCGATTTGCAGCGTCGAAGGCGGATTCCCACTCGGCAAGTGTCGCACGGTCTGCCCATGTGAACCAATTAGATCAATCTCTTTAGGCTCATACCCTGCGCGGTCAATCACAGCAAGAGCCGCTTCGGCAAATAATGCGCCCAACCGTGCATGGGCTTGACACAGTTGATCTATACCCGCTCGATCTTCGCACAAATCAAGCACGGTCCGGCGCACGCTATCTGGCCACTGGAGCGTTTCGAAAGCCAACGGGTTACAGCGCAGATTAGAACCGCTCCCACGTAGCTCTACCAGCGCGGCATCCACCCCATCCGCCGAGGTACCCGAAATGAGACCTACGACTCTGCGGCACTGCTTTTTTGCCTTTTCACTCAGTCTTTGCATGCGCTTCTCCTTCAAGAACTTCGCGTGCGATTACGGCGACCATACCAAAAAGCATGGCGTATACCAGAGCGAAGCGACCGTTTATCATCGAGGCATTGCCAATGCCCAGCGCTAGCATACCCATCAATAGCGCAAAAGACGCAGCGCAAAATGAACGCACTTGCGGATTATCGGATTGATGAAACGCATACCAGGCCAACCTCATAATGCGTGCATACATCCAAAAAAAAATTAGAATGCCGAGCACGCCCATCTTGACCAGTATCGTAAGATATAAACTGTCTATGGTCCACGCGCGCGTCCAATCAAAGCGCAGCATGTCCTCATTGAAATTGAGCAGCATAAGCGTCTTGCCCTGCCCGTGCCCCAACAATGGATGTTCAGCGCTGGCTTCTAGCGCTACGGCGTAGGAAAAGATCCGTCCCAGCACGTGCACATTTTCCTCGTATTCGACTAGCGTGCGAGATCGCTCAAAAACCTGGGCACCGATTGAAGCACCCGTAAACCGCTGAAAAGAAAATACCGTGCCAGCGAGCAGAGCCAGTACAACTACGACAAGTGCTGCGGACCGCCATCGACTGTCACCGCCGCGCAAACGGCTGTTCATATAGGCAATACACACCAAACCGATTAAGAAAACGGCCCACATACTCCGCCCGACGGTCAGAACAAAAGCGAGCCCGATAGGTATAAACAAAAATAGCAACAGTGGCCTACCCCAACGGCGCGGCGCAAAAACCAGTTCAGACACTACGAGTAAGAGTGCGATCGGCAACACCATTCCCTGTAAGCGAGCCACGCGCACAAAGCGTTCGCCAACGGACAGATCAATCGCTCCCACGAACTCCAACACATACTCCACCGCGACAACTAACCCCAACGCGACCAGCAGCGGCACATAGTAGCGCAGTGCACTGCGCCCGCTAACGACATAGCTCACAACGAAAAATGTCACGTAGTAAAGTGGGAAACGAGCGTCCCGCCATATAACACTGGCCTCGTTGCTGTAGAGGTATCCAATACCAACGGACAGACAGGTCACTAAGAGAAAGAACAGAACGGGCCCATCTGCCGGCGTGTGAATTATGCG
>CAXGPR010000143.1:0-6686 GCA_964011675.1 uncultured bacterium | reverse complement strand
GCGTCTGTCGAGTCGTCTACCCAGTCTATGCTCGGTGCATAGGCAATGGGATCGGTCTGGTCGGGCCGGTTACGCGCGCGCACCCAAGAGACGGTCAGTTGGCCCTGATACAATTCGCCCCACGTCTTAGACAGCGTTCCGCGTACCTGCCATAGGCGTTCTATCGATGCGTAGTCGTAGGTAACGGTGTTGATGTATTCGTCGGCCGCTAGCGTGCCACCAAAGAGCAAGAGTCCATTGAGCACCGAATCGTAGGTGGTAAGTAAGTCAAATTGACGGGGATCTTCGGCGTTGCCGGAGACGATCTTGCGGCTCCACTCGTCCGTTATGCCAGCGGACAGAACGAGGTCAATTTCGCTGTCTAATAAATCGTTTTCCATAAAGGAAAAGGTCGCACCTTGTAGCGGTTGCCCCCAGCTTGCATTAAGACCCAAGCCAATGCCGTGTCCCAGCCAGTTGCCGTGCTGAATGTTGCCCGTCATACGGGGTTTGATACTGGTGCCCGTGCTGTTTACAAACAAATTGCTACCGAGATGGATATACTTGCGCTCCTGTAGTTGCACAATGACCGTTTGTGCGCTATCGCCTTCTTCCGGAGTGGGAGTCGAAAAGTAGACGGAGCGAAACAGGTTAGTTCGCGCTAATCGGTTGCGGCTCTCCGCTATCTTTTCCGGGTCGTATAGATCGCCTTGATCGAAGCTCAAATAGCGGTGGATCAGAGGAGACCGCGTTTGCAAATCCTCCTCTCCTTCAATGAGCACATCTCCGAAGTACATCTTTGCTCCGGTATTGACTTCGAATAAAACGGTTGCATTATGCGCATACTCGTCTTCGTCTACCCAGGTATTACGCACCCGGGCGTGTGGATATCCTCGATGGTTGAGATAGGCCTGCAGTGCACGCTCGCCTTCCAAAACGTCGCCATAGTCTAGTTCTGCGCCCGCAGCGAGCGGAATCTGCGCTATGAGTTCGGCGTCTGAAAAAGGCTCTGCGCCGCGTAAGTGCACATCGCGCACCGTCCACAGCGGACCGTTGTCGATCTCTATCAGAATGCGGACGCGCGCTCGTGCGTTGTCGATTTCGATGTGCTTGCGCGCTATATGTGCTTCGCGATAGCCACGGGTGCGGTAGAGGTTGATGACACTGATCAGATCTTCGTTAAAAATGCGCCGGTTAAAGTCGCTTTTTTCCTTTGTGCGCATGGTTGCACGCAGCATTCGGTTGAGTATGAGCTTTTTGCCGCTGTAGGTAAATCGAATGCGTTCGACTTCGATACCTTCCACTTCGCGTGAGGAAGCGGGCAGCCACTCAGCATAAGCTGGTAGGGCGATGAGAACGAGTGCACATAGAGCGATCGATCCCATCAGAATTCCTTTTGTAGGCCAACGCCCAGTCCGTAGCGGTCATACTCGCTTTGCGCCGAACCGGTAAGCGTAAAGATGGAGTTGAGACGGTGCTCGATGCGCACTTCGCCCTGGCTCATATTGCTGATAGCGGCCTCGTAGCGGACCCACATAGGAAAGGGCATGTCGAAAAATTTACCCATGCGCAGCGCAGGCTCTCCCTGTTCAATGCCCATAATAGCGCTGGAGGGCAGGATGGCGAATTCGTCGATTCCGACTTTCTCGACGCGCTTGCTCAATAGGCGCCCGGCGGCCGTGCCCAGCGCTGTGCCATAGTTGAAGTTGCTTACGTCGGTCGTACCGAAGGCCAGCAGGTTGACAATGCGGTTAAAGCTTAGTGTGGGCGTTGATTCGAATCGCGGTGCTGCGCTCTGTGCGGGGCCTTGCAGACTCATCGTCACGGTATACTGGCGATCGGCATCGCCGCGGTCAACGACCTGTGCGGTCGCGCTTAGGTCGAGGTCTGGGTTAAGCTCAAGGGGGTCGTAGGCGACTTCAAGAAGCGATCGCGTCGGCACGAGGCCGTTCAGTGCGATGCGTCCTTCGCGTAGTTCAAACGAGCGATTGAGGAGATACAGCGTGCCTTCATTTAGGTTGAGATCTCCTTGGAAAACGGGCTTGTAAAACGTGCCGGAAATACCGATGCCACCCGAGGTATTGGCGTTGGTCAACTCACTGTCGACCTGAAGATCGTGCAGCTCCATTTGCACGTCGAGCTCCATGTTCTCAAATAGTTCATCGCGGAGCGCCGGTGGCGGTGGCGGTATGGGAGGCGCATTGAGTACTACTAGTACAGGTTCGGCAACCGGAGCGTGAAGCGCTACGCGGCCGCTTAACCGCGAATGCAACGCGCTGCCATTGATGCGCAACTGAAGGTCGACATCGTCTGCGCGAAAGAGATCTTCGTAGTGCAGGTCTAAGCCGCGGGTATCGAGGGCTAAGTCGAAGTGCGGCTTTGCAAAGCTGCTTAGATCGAGCTGCCCGCTTAGCGTAAAAGCGTCATAGGCGGGCGTCTTGCCAGCGCTGAAACCGCTCAACCGACCCCGTCTACCCGAAAAGTCAATTCTCCCGTCGGGTAAAGGATAGGTCGGTTTTACATCGAGCAGGGCCCATTCGACGTCTTCGAATTCGATCTGGCCGTTGAGGGTCATCGTGGAATCAAGTCCGTGTGCTTGCACGTGACCCGCCATATGACCAGAGAGCTGGTCGAAGTCGGTAAGGAGCGGCGAGAGAGCGGCTAAATCAATGCGATCGGTGTGCGCATTAACCTTTCCATTTTTCCAGTCTATTCGTGCTGAATTCAAGTCCCACGGTAGGTAGCCTTTTACTGAGAGCCAATCGGTTAGGGGCGTTGCCCACCGCAGATTCCAGTGAGACTCCGTGCGATCGCCCAATAACGTACCTTCGATACGGCCTAGATCTGAAGTTTGGGCGTCCATGCGAACGGATAGATGAGGGTCGTTGTGCGTGCCGGTGAACTGCCCGTTTACGTTGAGACGGCCCTCTGTAATTCCAAGAAGTAGGAGGTCCAGATCTGTTATGCGTAGCTGAGCCGAGCCGGCTGTTAATGCAGGGAGCCGACCTTCCAAACTGAGTTCGCCGGCCGGTAGAAATTTTTCTGCATCTCGGTCGTAGCGACGGATGTGTAGATCCAGTGATCTGAGTGCTAGCGTCGTATCGTTGGCGTGTAATTGAGCACCCGGTGTTAGCGTAACGTGAATGGGGTGGCTCTGGTTTTGGGTCTCTACGCTGAGTTGGTCTATTCGGACATCGCCTCGCAGCGCCCCCGGCGCCCACATGGGGGCGGTTCCATTAAGCGGTGTGTTCAGATCCCAGCGCAGGCTCAGCTGACCGCGCGCCGGGCGATCGAGTGCATGCGTTAGGGGTGCGCGCAGAGAGAGCGTGTCGACGCGCAGCGCTACACGTACTCGGGCATCGGGCTGGTCCGATTGAGCAAAGGGCCAGCCCACGTTCAACTGCACGGCTCGTCGCCCGTTCTGTCGCAGGACTGTGTGCGCACGCAGGGTGTCGCGCAGGCTCCACTGCGCGCGTATGTCGCCCAGCAGCAGCGTGTCTATAGATACCGCCTGCAGGTCTAGCCATCCCGTGGCTCGCGGTTGTGCCGGGCGTCCCGATAGGGTGATATGACCGATGCCTTGCTCGGCGCTTAAAGTAGGCATGAGTACTTGCGGGTTAATATGCGGCCAGTCTGCGTGGACGGATAGGGTATCTGCAGCTGCCATGCCCGTTAGATTGAGCGGTCCTATCGACGTGCGCAAGTGAATCGGCGGCAGGATGGCACTACCTTCAGCAAAATCGATTTGGAACGGTTCTTTTGATGCTGCGTGCGCAGAGGCGTACGACAGCCTAAGCATGTCTACTGCGAGTTGGCCTTGACTTCTGTCTAGGTCATAGACGGGACCGCGCAAAGATAGGTGACCTGAAAGGACGAGTGAGTCTTCGGTCGAGGCCTGTAGCTGCGGGCCGCTCAGCGCTACTTCCGCAGTAAAATATTGAGCGCTATCGATGGAAATATCGGCGCGTGCATGGGGGGCACGGAGTTGACTGTTGCCCCGGTTGTTGGTCCAGCGCGCGTGGCCTGTAAGGTCTCCTCCGCGCCACGTTGCGTAAGAGAAATTGCGCACTTGGGCTTCGGCATAGGCGTCTATGCCGTCGCGTTTCCAAGGACCCGTGGCTGACAGGTCGAATGACAAGATACCCTCTGCCTGCGGGTGCAGGCGGTGCAGGGGTAGGGCCCGCACGGCTAACGATAGGGAATCTGCGTGTTCGCTGTTGAGGTCGAATTGTCCGTATCCAATCAGCAGGTCTTCCTCCACGGCGACGTGTATCTGGCCGTGGCCCGATGAAGATAGAGCGGCTTCGGCTCGCAGGGGACCGAATGATGCGTTGCCTGGAATGGTTAACTGGGCTGTGTGGGCGGTCCAATGCAGTGTGTCGGGGCGGAGCATGCCGTGTAGGGTAATGGGTGGCATGTCGATGTCAAAGAGAGCGGTGGGTGCGAGTTGGCCTTCGGCGCGCAGATCGTAGTGCCCGCTCAGATCGGACTGGCCGCGGAGCGCGAGTTGGATGGGCGCTGAGTCAAGCGAGAGCAGCGTTGTACCGTCGTCTTCGTGCTGGGCGCGTAGAGTCGCATGGAAGGGACGCATCTCGGTCCACGCTAGATCTTGTAATCTAAGCGTGCTTTCCGCACGGTAGCGCCGATGCGCCAGGTCGAATTCTGCTTGCAGGAGACCGTCGGCGTGGCCCGCCAACGTCGTATCGATCTGCGCTAGTGCGATGCGTTCGACTTGCAGGTCAACCTGTAGGCTATCACTGGAAAGAATATAGATGATGCGTCCGCTTAGGGTGCCGCCCCCTCCGTCGGCGTGTAGTGAATCTACGTTTATATGCGTCGTATCTAGGCGTACAGAGGCCAGCGCGTTGAGGGGACCAAGCCGACGATGGGCCATGTGAATTCCTAAGGTGCTCTGCAGATTGAGAGGCCGTAGAGAACCAGCGATCGGCCCTTCTACGCGGAATGGATCGTCGCTCGTAGGGGCGTTGATGCTATATTGTGCCTCAACTAGACGCTGTCCCGCAAGAGAGATCATGCCTGATGCGCGTATCTGGGCGCGCAGTGCGTCGGTGTGGATCGGCACGTGCAGCGAATCTACAATGAGTTGGGTGGGATGGAGAGTGATATGGGCTGCGCATGATCCACTTAGAAGCAGTGTGTCTCCGTCGACCTGCCACGTATCGATGGTGCTCTTCAACGAGCCCGTCTGTTCGGCTCCGCGCCGGTAGCGACCCTGCCAGCCGCGTATGCGCAGCGTATTCGAGTCGTCCAACTCGATGTTGATGCGGCCGTCGATGGCCTGCATGTTGGGTAGCCAGGCCGTGGGCAGGAAGATCTCCGTCGTTGCGCTTTTGCTAGAGGCGACTTCTTCGGATCGCCCGAGGGATAAATGGGGTTCTCGGAGGGCAAGCGTTCGACGGGATGGCGATAGCGTGATCTCTTTGGCGCGCAGGCGCACGCGCAGGGCCTCGTTGGATAAGCGGGCATCGCGCAGCGTGACGCCGCTCCAGAGTGATCCGTCGACCTCGCGCACGTGCAGCGTCCACGGGGCTATGAGCGGTGCACTCAGGCGCAGCACAGACCAGGGCCCTAATGGAGTTAGGAGTGCGGCCACGCTGGCGCCGATCAGCAGTAATACAGCGGCATAGCGACGCGACTTCATCTACTTTTTCTTTACCCGCGTGAGCGTCTTGGGGACGGTGAAAATGGAGTCGGGCAGCGGTGCGTGCTGCAGCGATTTAACACGTCGTTCTAAGCGAAATACCTCTGACCATCTGCCGTTTCTTGCTTGTCGTACGGAAGCTGTGAGGGTCGACCGCAGGGCGAAGCCATTCAGCTCGGCATTCATGTCTTGTATTTCATTCTCCAATCGATCGATATCCTGCGCCTGATTGCGCAGCGGGTCTAAGCCGTCACCAATGACGTTTGGGTAGGAAGTGCTGGTGTCTTGCAGGGTCTGAAAAGCGCTCAGTTCATTCCAGCCGGCAAAGGCGTCGGCTATACAGGCGTCATACGTATATCGATTTTCTCGTTGAGACTTTGTGCCTGCGTTGTATAGTGCGCGCATTTGGGCGATGACGCGCTTGCAGGCAATGCCGGCTACGGTGGAACTATCTCCGGTCGTTTTGAAGGCAAATGCTATTTTGGGTTGGGCCGTCTTACTCTGTTTTGACGCCTTCTTTGCTGCTCCACGGTCTCGGGCCGGTATCCGACTGCGGACAACGGTTTGGTCGTCAAAGTTCATCTCAAATACTTCGGCTTTTGCCAAGTTGAGCAGCGTGCCCGAACGCAAAGGATGTCCTTGGCTTTTCAGCGTTCTCTCCATTTTGCGGTCGACGAGGATACGCGAGTCGACCTTTTGAATCTTGCCTCTTATATACACCGTGTGTCGCGTGGTGCGTGCGCCCGTTTTGTTCTTGCCAAAACCTGGGTTGATGAGCTCTTCCTCAAAGTACACGTCGGCTTGTGCCAAGGAGCTCGTCATACAAACTACACATAGAATCCACAGCTGCTTCATTACATATCTCCCGATAGAGAACAGTGCCTCTGTAAAGTAAGGGATTTTACCGCGGGGTGTACACAGGAACGCCCCCTGCTCAGCAGAGCGGGGGGCGTTCCTGTGCAGACAGATAAGTCTATTCGTCTGAACCGCGGGCCATCATAACGTAGTAGAGCAGCTGCATGACGGCGGCAGCTGTTGCAGCCAC
>CAXGPR010000142.1:0-6700 GCA_964011675.1 uncultured bacterium | reverse complement strand
GCAACTACGTCGGACAGATAGTGATGCCGTGCGTGAATGCGAGCCATGGGCACGAACGAAGCCACAGCATACGCTGTTAAGGCTGCATACTTTCCGCCGTGATAGCCCAGCACCGCAGCGAGTGCAAAAGCGTTAGCAGAGTGTCCCGACGGGAATGAAAAGCGGTTGCTCTTGTCCGGCCGCGCGCGGCCAACAGCGACCTTTAACGGCGCAACCATTCCATTGGCCAGAACGAGCGCGCGCAGAAGATGGGAAGAGGCATCGTCCCCCTCATCAGAGCCCCAACGGAGTGCCGCTATACGCAGGATAACGGCAGCCGGCAGAACGTACACCGAGTCAAAATACCGATTGCCCATGTCGAGCAGCGGCTCAACCTGCGCATTGTTGAATGGTCCCTGCACGTCTGTGTCGAACGAACGGGCTAGGAGCGTAACGCCAAGTGTGGCACCACCCCTGGCAATCGACGCGGGATTACAGAGCCGCTGCACGTCTTCGCGCAGCAACTGCCAGTCAGATGCGGCGTGCGCGCCTGAACTGAGCGCGATGGATAGCCACAGCGCACAGCCCAGGTAGCAACGCAAACTCATTAGGGATTCGGGATCATCTGGCGCATGCCGTTGACGTATTTAACTTCGTATTCTCCCTGTGGAACCTCCATATCACGCAGCGCAACCTCGCCCATCGTCACGAGTGGTTCGGACAGCGCGAGCAGTTCGTCAAACGATTCCTGCGGAGTCTTGCCCGTCGTATCAAGGACAACGGTGCGATGCGCGTGGGTAAAGAGCGACTTCTCAATTTCTTCATCAAAGCGCCCTTTGATTTCAGCGATATCCCCCTCGCGCACGATAGGATACTCGTGTGGGCTTTCTCGCATGCGCCGCGCGATTTCCTCGTCGCTTGCCGTGACGTGAAACATGACGATGTCGGGCAGGTGCGCTTCGAGCACCTGAGCTTCGTAAAGGCGCTGGAACTGATAGGCATACCGCTTGTAGTAGGGGCTGTCCGCATCGTCTCCGTAGAAGTCGGCATAGATCGCCTCTTCGATATGCCATCCAGCAATCAGCGGACAGGCGTACTTCTTTATTATGTCAACGTGGTAGTGGATCTGCATGCGCTGCATGCGCTCTTTAATATCCTCGGGAAGGTCCACCATAATCTCACGCGACGGTGCGCTTAGCGTCGAGTCCGGAATGGTAAAGTGATCGTCTCCATGGATGCGCACTTTGCGCTGTCGGTAATACTCGCCTAGTAGGTTTATCAGCGTTGACTTTCCCGCGTATTCTACACCAACAAATATACTCCGCATTGCAGATTCCCTCCGTGCAAAGAGACTGGTCTGTGCGTGGATATACGGTATATTCAAGGCGGTTTAACATAACCAGACCCATTCACTCGATCAATCCGGATTCCTTCCCAATGGCCCATACCTCTTACAAAGTCGGCGTTCTTGTCGCTCAATTAGGCACCCCCCAAGCCCCTACTGCAGCAGCGTTGCGACCATACCTGCGCGAGTTTCTTTCCGACCCACGCGTCGTCGACCTCAATCCGCTGAAGTGGTATCCTATTCTGTACGGTATTGTTCTGACGTTTCGGCCCAGACGTTCAGCCGCGCTCTATGCCAAGGTGTGGACGGAAGAGGGATCCCCTCTCCTGCTTTATTCGAAAGCACAAACGAGCGGCCTGCAGGAACGGCTGGGCGATGCGTATGAGGTCATACTCGGCATGCGCTATGGCGAGCCCAGCATCGATGCGGCCATGCGACAGTTCGCCGAGCAGGGCATTGAGCGCATACTCGTATTTCCCATGTACCCACAGTTTTCCTGTTCTACCACGGGTTCGATTTACGACGCCGTCAATCGCGCGGCCATGGGCCGGCGCTGCCCTTGGTTTTTTGACCGAAAGCGCGCAATGCCTACGCTGCGCTTCGTCCCACCCTACTACGATCACCCAGCCTATATTGACGCACTGGCCGCGCGCGTCCGCGAGAGTCGCGACCAGATAGAGTGGCAGCCCGACTGCCACCTGATCACCTTTCACGGCATACCACAGCGCTACGTTGACGAAGGCGACCCTTACCGAAGCCACTGCGAAGAAACGGCGCGCCTGCTGGCGAACGCCCTCGAACTGCCGGAAGAGGACTGGAAACTCTGCTTTCAATCGCGCTTTGGCAGAGAAACCTGGCTGCAGCCCTACACGGACGAGACACTAGAAGCATTTGGCGAAAAAGGGGTTAAAAACCTGTTAGCAACTTGCCCGGGATTCACGTCCGACTGCCTAGAGACGATTGACGAAATTGGGCGCGAAGGACTGGAAGAATTTACAGACGGCGGCGGCGAGCAATTCCATCTATCTCCATGCCTCAACGATCATCCCATGTGGATAGATGCCATGGCACAAATAGCACATGAAGAAACGGTTGGCTGGGTGGGAAATTCTTGACATCCCCCCCACCTATTGTGCATAATTGCTGCCGCCTAATCATCTCCTCTCCCTTAGCAAAGGCTGCAGTAACCGTCTATGAATGCCCTACCTAAAAACCTCGAGAGAAAACTAACCCGTCTAGGCAGTGCGCTGATCGACACCAAGCGCGCACAACCCATTGTGGAACCCAGCCAAGACAATGATGGGTTTTGGTTTGGCGGCGGCAATGCCGTGCGCGATCCACACGACGACAGCCTGCTACTGATCGGCCGCTACCGCGACGCCGGCGACAGTCGGACGGGCCTAACGAAGGGCACGCGCGGACGCGAATTAGCCGTTTTTCGTTCCCTTGATCACGGCCGCAGCTTTGAAAAAATTCGTTCGTGGGATAAATCGGACCTGTATTGTGGGTCGACAGTCCTCAGCATAGAAGGAAGCGCACTCCGCGTCACTAAGCGCAGAGTAGAAATACTCGTCTCGACAGAAAAAGTGCGCACTTATCCGAACCCACTGCAAGATTTTCAAAAACCGGGAACCGGCATATGGAGCATCGATCACTTCAGCGCTACGCGCGTGGAAAAACTAACACCGCAGGAGCGCATCCAGCCGCTACTGACCAGCTCCGATCCCGCCTATCTGCACGTTAAAGATCCCAGTATATCAAGCGGGTTTCAGAATGGGCGCACTCTACTAACCTACTGCGCCCATCCCTACACGTGGTCGTCGAGCACTTCGGGCTTTGGCACGTGGAGTGGAGAAGATCTCAACGCCACTAACCCCGACTTTTTTCCGCGCGGCTCTACCTGGGACGTAGCAGCCACGCGTATTACCTGTCGCCTATCTGTCCCTCGCGTCGGCGCCTTTGCCAACCAACCCGCACTTTCTCTGTATTTCTACGACGGAGCTGAGTGCCTCCGCCCCCTCGACTGCCACGAAAAAGGTATTGCGAGGGCGCGCGGATACTCTTGCGAAGAGTTGGGCGGCCTGGCATATGGGTTTGATCGAGCTTTTCCACAACTCCATCGCCTGAGCCGACTGGCTCCCCTCTTTGTGTCGCCCGAAGGAACAGGCTCCAACCGCTACGTATCTGTCTTAGCCGAAGAAAATGGCGATCTATTCGCCACATGGGAGCGCTCTTCGACGACGCGGTCTCAGCCCCTAGTCGCACACCGCCTAAGCACAGCGCGGATCAAGAGACTGCTCACCTAATCGCTCGATACACATGGTCATCGATCGCATAGAAAAATAGTAAATCTCCTAAAAACAGACATTTAAATCCCCATCTGAGTAAAACTTATTTATATTAATAGGCAGATCCTTCGCGCGGAATTGTTCTGCGCGATTTATTTCACATTAGGGAGGAATCTCATGAAAAAAATACTGTATACAGCGGTTGCTCTGGCAGCCCTTGTATGCGCTCAGCCCAGTCACGCCGGCTTCGGTATTTCGCCACGCGTGGCCTTGCCACTCGGTGATTTCGGTGACACTGTAGGCATGGGGTTTGGCGCCAGCGTCGTAACCGATACGCCCGTTCGCGGTGGACTCAGTTTTCTGACTTTTGGCGAAGGTGACATTGGCTCTTCTACAGCGATGGGCCTTTTTGCCGGCTACCAGCGCCAGATCGGAGGCATGGACGTTAAGATTGACGTAAACCTGATGCGCATCACTACGGAAATTGAAGTTTTTGGAATTTCTGTTGAAGATACGGAGAAAAAGATCAAACTTACACCTGGTGTCAGCTACACGATGGGCAAGCTAGCTGCTGAAATTGACTACGATCTGGCCGGCGACTGGGCAGGGATCAATCTGTACTACTCGCTAAGTGACTAACATAAGTCGTATTATTAGCCGTTAAACGCAAGAAAGGGCTTCGACTGTATATAGTCGAAGCCCTTTCTTGCGTTTAACGGCTAAGGAACAGAGTCTAAGCTACAGTAAAATTAATGCATTAATATATCAAGTCGATTAACTGCCACTAAGCGTGTAAACAATCCGCCATCCAATTCTTTAAATCAGCCAGGCAGTCTCCATCAATAGTATGTCCCATCATCTCATACTCCCGATACGTCAAATCGACCGGGTATGCGTCCAACAGCGGTTTTGATGCACGAACTTGCTCAATAGAAATCGTATCATCTTGACATCCATGAGACATAAATACAGGCAGGCCACGAACGCTTTCCGGATTACTCGGCATAAGTTCTTCCCCGCATAGGCCGCTGAGCACAGCAACACCTAAAAATGCATCGGGACGAGCTAGACCCATCGCGAGTGCCATAGACGCTCCTTGGCTAAAGCCGGCTATGACAATCCCAGAAGGATTGAGATCTTGCTTTATTTCGTCTACTAACACGGAGACCAATTGCAGTGATTCATGCGCTTGATCATAATCAAATCGTATACCCTCTTCAGCCCATTCAATATTAAACCAAGCAAATCCACCGAACGGCAGTTCGTATGGAGCACGAGCACCAACACTGATGAGTTCCGAATCCAAATGCGGCGCCAGTCCCATCAAATCTTCCTCATGAAGACCGTATCCATGAAGTAACAATAACACAGGCGCCCCCTGATCTTGCGCAGTCGCACCCCGTTGTATGACATAATGTAGCGATTTTGTAGACATTTTTATTTACCTAGGCAGACAATTCGGCATGATAACGACCCGCTTTATGCACAACCAATACAACGGTTTTTGCTTCGCTAATGATCTCGTGCGTATGGAAATTTGGATAGATTTTTTCGTTGCGCCACACAGTCTCGCCATTGAGGGCGATGGTTGGAAAACGCTTCCCCAAACGCGGCACAGCTAAGTGGAGTTCGCCTTTTACATGTTGCTCTACAATCAATGAAAAGTAACCCGCTCCGTTGAGCGCCCACTCTACGTCTAATGCGGATGCCCCAATGTGTATCGTACCGCTAACGCGCTGCATCGACTCTTCTACCTGCGGCCGTACTTCCACTGCGTTATTACTTCCACCCAGCGGATATACGCCCAGCACGTGACGCGCGAGCAGCGCATCGACGCCAGGCACAATTTCTCGTGTATCTGCGCGCGCGCGCCACGACGTTCCCACACGCTTTAGCAAACGTCCCCAGTGGCGATCGACACAAGCGCGCGCCTGTACTCCTAAACCGTTCTGCCAAAGGCCGCCGGCTAGGAAAAACGCCTGCCACTGACTGTCTATTGGCTCGTCAAACTGAGAGCTCAACTCCGCCACGCTCTGGGCCTGTTCCGCAGAGAGCAGCCCAAAATACAAGGCGAGCGCCTGCGTCCATTCACTGGTGGGGCCGCTCGACTCTGCGTCGTATAGTGCTCCATGCTGTGCGGACCAACGTGATTTCACCACCTCATGCCATTGCTCAGACAAGCGGGCGCAGCCCTCGGCGCGTTCGGCTTCTCCACGGACAATATAGACTTCTTTCAGGTGGCGATAGGCGCCAGCATAGAGCGCACACGTGGCCGTATGAGATACGCCATCGGCAAAGCCCTGCATTGCCTTTTCTGCAGCGGGAACGATCTGTTGAGCACGCGTCTCACCGTTGGAAAAGCGGCACTGTGTAGCGGCACTGAGTGCGAGAAACGCGCTCTCCTCTGCCGAATCCGGGACGCTGGCACTTTGCAGCGCGGCCTCAAGCGTTTGCAGGCTAGCCGCGCGATAGAAGTCGTTTAATCCAAGCACGTAATGCTGCAGCCAGGAAGCGCGCGCACCGCCGATTTCACCTAGGTAGCTTTCACGCCTAGATTCGATCAAAGAAGGCAGGCCAACGGCCCACAGTTCGCTCATTGCTTCCGCGTCAAACGCATTTTCCCTCTCTGAGACAAATTGCTGCTCCACAATAGAGATACTGTCCAACTCCATCTCTTCAGGGCAAGTACTTACGCGCACCAAAACATAGCGACAAACAACGGCCTTGGGAGCCGTCCAGTTGCTCTTTTCATCAGAGCACACGTAGCGCAGCTGATCGCTAATAACGCTAGGCTGGTGGGCAAAACCGAGATCGATTATCGCTCCCAAACGGCCGCGTACGCGCACGCGTGGATAGCCGTAGACGGCGCGGCCGAAATCTAGCACTGCGTATGCTGCTCGATCGGAACTGCGCGTCTGCACCAATGCATCTGTCTTACCTATATCCAGCAGGGCCTCGCGGTGCACAAACTTCACGCTGCGCATCGGTGGATCAAATGGCATAAAGGCTAACGCTGTATCTGAATCGATTTCGCCAAAGGCCGTCACATCGCGCGCCACGACTTCAGCCTCCCGCGCGACGATCGGCT
>CAXGPR010000141.1:0-6858 GCA_964011675.1 uncultured bacterium | reverse complement strand
GTTAGATATACAGATTCCGTTTATGGAAAGGCATGAGAACAATGAGTGCTTTTGAAGAGTACATCGCCGAGATCGAAGAGCGCAACGCGCAGGGATTGCATCCCAAGCCAATTGACGACAGTGTATTGCTCAGCGAGATCATTGCGCAGATTAAAGACGTCGACCACGCGCATCGCGAAGACTCGCTGAAATTCTTTATCTACAATACGTTGCCCGGCACGACGAGTGCCGCTGGAGTAAAAGCGCAATTTTTGCGGGAGATCATCCTTGGGGAATTTGAGATAGAGGAAATAGCTCCTTCTTTTGCTTTTGAGCAGCTCTCTCATATGAAGGGCGGTCCTTCTATCAGGGTGTTGCTCGACCTAGCGCTGGGAGAGGACGAGGCTATTGCAAGGGAAGCCGCAGTCGTTCTAAAGACTCAGGTCTTTCTCTACGAGGCCGATACCGATCGTCTTGAAAAAGCGTTTAAAGCGGGTAATCCCATTGCCAAAGAGATTGTCGAAAGCTATGCCCAAGCGGAGTTTTTTACGCAGCTACCGGATGTGGAAGAAGAGATTCGGATTGTCACTTACGTAGCAGGCGTAGGCGATATATCCACGGATTTGCTATCTCCCGGCAATGAAGCGCACTCGCGTTCGGATCGCGAGCTGCACGGGAAGTGCATGATCTCTCCAGAAGCCCAGAAAGAAATCGAAAGCCTGCAGGCTGCTCATCCTGATAAGCGGGTAATGCTGATCGCCGAAAAGGGCACCATGGGCGTCGGTTCGTCGAGAATGTCGGGCGTCAACAACGTGGCGCTGTGGATTGGCCGGTCGGCAAGCCCCTACGTTCCGTTTGTCAACATTGCGCCCATCGTTGCGGGCACCAATGGCATCTCACCCATCTTTCTGACGACGGTTGACGTTACGGGGGGAATTGGTATCGACCTGAAAAACTGGGTCAAGAAAGTGGACGAAGACGGGAACCCCGTGCTGGGCGATGACGGTGAGCCTGTATTGGAAGAAGCATACTCGGTCGCTACGGGCACGGTTCTCACGATTAATACGAAAGAGAAGAAACTCTACCACGGCGGGGATGAGCCCGTTGACGTCGCGCAGTCGTTTACGCCGCAGAAGATGGAGTTTATGAAGGCGGGTGGTTCGTATGCCGTCGTCTTTGGCAAGAAGTTGCAGACGTTTGCTGCTGGCATTTTGGGAATCGACCTGTTGCCCGTATTTGCCCCAGCTAAAGAGGTCTCGCATCAGGGGCAGGGCCTTACGGCTGTGGAAAAGATATTTAATCGCAATGCGGTTGGTTCGACGCCGGGCAAGATACTGCACGCCGGATCCGACGTGCGCGTGCAGGTCAACATCGTCGGGTCTCAGGATACGACCGGTTTGATGACCTCGCAGGAGCTGGAGGCCATGGCGGCCACGGTGATTTCGCCCGTTGTCGACGGCGCCTACCAGTCGGGCTGTCACACGGCTTCGGTGTGGGACGCAAAAGCGCAGGCGAATATTCCCAAACTAATGAAGTTTATGAGCGACTTCGGACTGATTACGGCCCGCGATCCGCAGGACGGATATCACGCGATGACGGACGTGATTCACAAGGTGCTTAACGATATAACGATCGATGATTGGGCCATTATTATCGGCGGCGACTCGCATACGCGCATGTCCAAAGGCGTTGCCTTTGGCGCCGACTCGGGTACCGTTGCGCTCGCGCTCGCCACTGGTGAATCGGCTATGCCAATTCCCGAATCGGTGAAAGTTACGTTCAAAGGGACGATGCGCGACTATATGGACTTCCGCGACGTGGTGCATGCAACACAGTATCAAATGCTGCAGAAGTTTGGCGGTGAGAATGTATTCCAAGGGCGGATCATTGAAGTGCATATCGGGACCTTGCCCGCCGACCAGTCCTTTACGTTTACGGATTGGACGGCCGAGATGAAGGCCAAGGCGTCCATTTGTATTTCCCAAGACGATACGCTAGTCGAGTCGTTGGAGATTTCCAAGGCGCGCATTCAGGTCATGATCGACAAGGGCATGGACAACGAACAGCAGGTCTTGCAGGGGCTCATTGAAAAGGCCAATGGACGCATTGCTGAGATTCAGTCGGGCGACAAGCCCGCGCTGGCGCCCGATGAGAACGCCCAGTATTTCGCCGAGTTCGAGGTTGATCTAGACTTGATTGCGCAGCCGATGATCGCCGATCCAGACGTGCACAACGAAGACGTCTCCAAGCGCTACACGCACGATACGATTCGCCCGCTCTCTTACTACGGTGGCGAGAAAAAAGTCGACTTGGGTTTTGTCGGTTCTTGTATGGTGCACAAAGGGGACCTCAAGATCTTGGCAAAGATGCTGAGAAATGTCGAGGCTCAGAAGGGCAGCGTTGAGTTTAATGCGCCTCTGGTCGTGGCCGCGCCGACCTACAATATCATTGACGAGCTTAAAGCAGAGGGCGACTGGGATGTGCTACAGAAGTACTCCGGCTTTGAGTTTAATGACGACGCGCCCAAAGATACGGCGCGAACGGAATACGACAACATGATGTATCTCGAACGCCCCGGCTGTAATCTGTGCATGGGTAACCAGGAAAAAGCGGCCAAGGGCAACACGGTTCTCGCTACGTCCACTCGCCTGTTTCAGGGACGTGTAGTGGCGGATTCAGAGCGCAAAAAAGGAGAATCGCTGCTGGCCTCTACGCCGGTAGTCGTCCTCGCTGCGATTCTCGGTAGAACGCCGACAATAGACGAATATGAAGCCGCGGTCGTCGGCATTGAGTTGACGCGTTTTGCCCCGCCAAGCCGACAGTTGAGCACGGCACCGTCGCCGGATCATTTGCTCGTCTATTAACGCGCTGGCGTTTGATACATAACCATAGGTTGAGCAGGGGTTTCGGATTGTTCCGTCGCCCCTGTTTTTATTTCACGTGACGCATAAAGCAGGCTGTTATGACGCGCTTCGTATATCTATCTGATACGCACTGGGGCATAGAGACGCCCGGCTATACCATGCAGGCATCGCAGCCCTCCCGACTGCCCGAATTGCTCGCGGCGCTGGAAGCGTGGATGGACGCGCATGGCCCCGTAAACTTTGTCCTACACGGTGGAGATATGATTGATTCTACCTGTGAGGAAAACATAGACCGCGCTGCCGAGGTGTTTCAGCTTTCCGTCCCGGTGTATCTGTGCTTGGGTAACCACGATTTGACGAGAGAAAATGCGGCACAGATGTGGCTGGATCGAGCGCAGCATCTGTTTTTGGAAAGCGTTAATTTTACGATAGAAACGCTCGACTGTCTTATCCACGTAGTGCCCAACCAGTGGGGGCCTGAGCCCTACGTTTGGAACGGCGTGCAGGAACCCCATTTCTTGCCGGAACAGGAGCGTTTTATCGAAGCTGGGTTAGAACGCCAAGACGATCGAATACACATCCTTTCTACGCACAGTCCGTTCTGCGGTGTGCCGGCTGATCAGACGGGTTTGACGGAGCCTTTTCACAGGCCACCGCAGGGTTTTGTCGAATGGGGGGAGGCGCTCTGCGCAGCGCATCGATCACTGCACTGCGTGCTGGGAGCACACAGTCACATCAATACGTGCGTGGTTGCACACACGGCTCACTTTGCTACCAGCAGCAGCTTTGTTGAGATACCTTTCGACTTTAAATGTTTTGATTTGGCGGACGGCCATCTCTCGATGACGACGCACAGCCTGGCCAATTGGATAGGCGCAACGGCCGGCTATGATTATGAAAAAACGTTTGTGCAGGGACGCGCATGCGATCGCGCGTTTGGACGCTAACGATGCGGCTATATCCCGAGCGATCCGTCTGTAGGCTATGTGGTATCTCTATATAATTCGCTGCGGCGATGACACGCTCTACACGGGAATCACTACCGACGTTGCGCGTCGATTTTGCGAGCACGAATGCGGCGGCACTAGGGCGGCTAAATATCTGCGCGGTCGCGGTCCGCTGCGGCTTGTCGCTCAGATTAGAGTGGGAGATCGAACGCGGGCGGCGCGTTTGGAATACTGCGTTAAGGCGCTAGCGCGCACGGAGAAAGAACGGCTGGTTGAATGCCCTGCGTTTTTGCAGGCTATGGCTGAGGCGATCGAAACGTAGAGAGCGTGGAGGGAAAAGAGGGGCAGGGATAGAATCCGCTGCCCCTCTCTCGTAGCAGCGCGGGGATGCTACAATTGCAGCGCCGCTACCACTTTGTCGCCGAACTCGGCGGTGCTGATGAGCTGCTCGCCGCCGCGCGAGAGATCGGCGGTTGTGAACCCATCGGCAAAGACCTGCTGCATGGCATTCCACAGCGCGTCTGATTCAGCTTTCATGCCAAAGCTCTTGTCCAGCATGAGTGCGACTGATCCAATCATAGAGTAGGGATTGGCAATGCCCTGTCCGGCAATGTCGGGCGCCGAACCGTGCGAGGGCTCATAGTAGGACTTTTCCGGGCCGACGCAGGCTGAGGGCATCAGGCCAAGCGAGCCCAGCAGGCCGCCGCCCAAGTCGGAGAGAATATCGCCGAACATATTCTCCATAACCATCACGTCAAACTGCGTCGGTTTGAGAATCAGCAGAGTCGCTGCCGCATCTACAATGACGTGTTCGACGGTTACGTCGGGGTATTCGGGAGCGACCTCTTCGAGCACTTCATTCCACAGAACGCTCGACATGAGCACGTTGCTCTTGTGCACGTTGTGCAGCGTTTTTGTGCGGTTCTGTGCCTCTTTGAACGCGATGTGCATAATGCGGCGAATTTGGTCTTCGTCGTATTCGAGCATCTCGTTGACGTAGCGCTTACCCTCTTTTTCCCCGCGCTCTTTGCTGCCAAAGTACAGGCCGCCGACCAGCTCGCGGATCATCATGATATCGATGCCGTCACCTACTATCTCGGGGCGCAGCGGCGAAAAGTGCTGCACACCTTTGGGCAAGTAGACGGGGCGGAAGTTGGCAAACGTATCGTAGCGTCTACGCATCGGCAGCAGCGCGCCGCGTTCGGGCTGCTCTTCGACGGGAATCTTGTCTGACTCGGCCTTGCTCAGGCCGATAGGACCTTTGATAATGGCGTCCGCTGCATCGCAGACGGCCTTGGTCTCCTCGGGAAAGGAATGACCGTGCGAAAAGTAGGCGTCACCGCCGAAAGGGGCACTCGTGATTTCAAACTGTGCCTTGCCAGCTCCTTCTATGGCCTGGAGAACTTTGACGGCTTCTTTGGAGATTTCAGGTCCGATGCCGTCGCCCTCGAGCAGGGCAATTTTATAGGTGTTCATCAATAACTCCTAGGGAAAAGTATCAGATATTGATCTTCTTAAACTGCGGCAGGTATTTCTTGTTTTTCTTGAACATCTCGCGCACCATCTGGCGAATTTCGGCCAGCGACAGCTTGGCTGCCGTCAGCGGATCGTGGGCGATGGCTTGGTAGATCATTTCGGGATCGCCAGAGAGCGATCCTTCGACGGTGAGCATTTCGATCTGTGCACTCAAGTTGGTTAGCATGGCACAAGAGGCCGGTAGCGAACCGACGCGAATGGGCTCGAGCTGGTTGCGCGTAGCCAGCACCGGCACCTCGACGCAGGCACCCTGCGGTAAGTTGTCGATGAGCCGGTCGTTGGGCACGTTGCCGTTAAACTTAAACGGTTCGCCGCCGACCCAGGCGTTGGCGATATAGGCGGCGTATTCGTGGCCGCGTTCCAGCGAGATGGGTGAGTCGCTGGCCAGCCATTCTTTTACCTCGTTCTTCCAAGTTTTTTCCCGCTCTCGGTAGCGCTTGAGAATATGAGCGTATTCGCCGGGATTCCAGCCCGTGCCGTCTTTGCAGTACTTCTTAATAAGGTCGGGGCGCTTGCGGAACCACCAGTTGTACTCCGAGTTGTGGCCCGACGACTCGGTTACGTAGTAGCCCATCGCCATAAACATCTCGTTGCGAACCTGTTCGTGGTTGTAAATCGCCTTGTCCGTACGCACTAATTTGCGCAGGCGTGGTATGAGATCGCGGCCCTTGTGCTTGAACTCCGTGAAAAACGCCATGTGGTTAATGCCGGCGCAGACGTAGTCAATGGATTCGGGCTTGAGGCCGAGCCAGCCTGCTAACATAGCCGAAGTGCCCTGCACGCTGTGACAGAGGCCGGTGATGGCGATGTCGGTTTCGCGCTGCATTGCGTGGCAGAGCATGGCCATCGGATTGGTGTAGTTGAGCATGATGGCGTTGGGACACAGCTCCTGCATATCGCGGGCGATCGCCAGCATGGGATCAAACGTGCGCAGGGCGCGGAAGATGCCGCTGGGGCCGCGTGTGTCGCCGACGTTGGTGTCGATGCCGTATTTTTTGGGAATGAGAATGTCGTGCTGCCAGACGTTGGTGCGGCCGTTGAGGATCGTCACCATGACGGCATCGGCGCCCTTGAGGACTTCGCGGCGGTCGGTGGTCGCGGTAATCTTGGCCGGGTAGTTGCCCCCATCGATGATCTTCTGGCAGGCGCGCCGAGCGAAGTCGAGGCGCTCCTTGTTAATGTCGACGAGCGCGATCTCGCTGCCTTCCAAAAGGGGGAAGGTGAGCAGGTCGCGGACCAAACCGCGCGTGAAGCCAAAACTGCCGGCGCCGATAAAGACGATCTTGGGCATAGTGATAGGGCCTTTCCGTAAGAAGGACTGAGCTATTTTTAGGCGTGCAATAACCCATGCAGGGTTCGCACCTAATTGATGGCTATGGGGTTTAAAACTATACTGTCTCGGTTGTCATGCCAACAGATAAGAAAATCGATGGACTAAGAGGAGCATAAGGTATGCACGCCGAACATTTTAATGTCGATAGCATCGAGAAGACCGTCCTACACGTGCCGTTCCACGAACGCTGTGCGCACCA
>CAXGPR010000140.1:0-6892 GCA_964011675.1 uncultured bacterium | reverse complement strand
ATGGTGGGGGGAGCAGGATTCGAACCTACGAAGGCTGAGCCAACAGATTTACAGTCTGCCCCGTTTGACCGCTTCGGTATCCCCCCAAAGCTTTTTTTTGAGAAATTAAAAGATAGGGGCGATTAAAAAACTGTCAACACTTTCACACTTCGCTCGATAGACTTTTTAGTGCTCCGTTGCGCGAGGGATGACGGAGCTTGCTTAATGCTCTCTCTTTCAGTTGGCGAATGCGTTCTCTGGTCAGGTTCATCATGTCACCGATCTCTTCTAAAGTGAGCGCTTCGTTGCCGTCAAGGCCAAAGTAGAGACGGATAATGCGTAGTTCGCGTTCGTCTAGTGTGTTGAGTGCATTTTCGAGCTGAACCCTGGCCGATTCGCGCAGCACGTCGGCATCTGGGGCCTCAAGTGATTGGTCTGGCAGCGTGTTGAGCAGACTGCGCTCATCGTCGTCGGTAAAAGATTCGTCAAGTGAGCATACAGAGCGAGCACTCAGAATCGTTTCGAGGACTTCTTCGGCTGGAACGTCGAGTTCCTGCGCAATTTCCTCTACGTCAGGATCTCCTTGGCGGTTTTGACCCAACTTGCGAGATGCTTTGGATATGTCTTTTAACAGGCTAACTTTATTGAGGGGAAGTCTAACCGTGCGCACGTGCTCTGCCAGAGTTTGCAATATGGACTGTCGGATCCACCAGACGGCATAGGAGATAAACTTGTATCCCTTCGTGCCGTCAAAGCGATCTGCCGCAGTGATCAGACCTAAGTTTCCAGCACTGATGAGGTCAGAAAGAGAGAGTCCACGGTTCTGGTATTTCTTTGCTACATCTACGACAAAGCGAAGATTGGCGCGGATCATTTCATCACGGGCTCTCATGTCGCCCTTCTTAATGCGTTCTGCTAGCTCTACTTCACGCTCGCGGCTAAGTGGCGTAGACTCGGCGATGTCGTCGAAGTAGAGTCGTAGGGTACTCTCCTCGTCGTGCAGATTCTGCATATTTCCTCTCGTCTTTTAGGATGTTTTGATCGGTGCGATAGTACAAAAGTTAGAATGCTTGGTCAAGTTTTTTATTTCTTATGCCAGGCTCCAATACGTCTTATAGATACTGCCGGGCTCCTCCATAAGAAGATCCGCCTAATTCTCTGACAATTAGGAGGGAACTTTCGACGATGACCTGATCTCCTGAAGTAATCCTGAGTAAGTTTTGAATGTTTTCAGGGCAGAGTGAAAACCGGTCGGTGAGCATGTGAATCGCTTGCTAATCGGCTTCATTCATGTTTTCGACAGCCATATAGGAGGCAGATTTTAGGAGCTTCTTTAGGACTATTTAAAGATACTAATTTTCCCTTTCGGGCGCCAATTTAGTATGTGATGACCGATCAAGAAGAGACGCTCTGGTAAGCAAAATTGGGAGAAGATAAAAAAGTCTGCTAGAGATTCAGGGAGTTGACTGAGTCCAGTATGAGAGGTCTGGGGATGAGTTTGTAATTGCAATAAAAACAAACCTATGAGATGGTAATGGGTTCCATACCTCGTGTTTTTTTAGAGGTCTTTTTCGTAAAACATAGATTCCAGTTGTTGGTGTTACAGGTTCTTGGATGGAATGTCCCATTGCCTGCAGCATATTTTTTCAGCAAATTCTATGGCTGGCACAATAAGAAATTTTGTCAGATCAGAGTAACTATACACAAGGAGATTATACAAATGGCTCGGACAGTAAAAGTGGCCGTAACTGGGGCCGCTGGACAAATTGGATATGCCTTACTGCCGCGACTTGCTTCAGGTGCTGTATTTGGCCCTGATGTGCGGGTTTCGCTTCATCTCTTAGAAATCACTCCGGCGCTGAAAGCGTTAGAGGGCGTCCTTATGGAATTGGATGACTGTGCTTTTCCTCTGCTGGACGACATTGTCACTACGGACGATGCCGACCGCGCTTTTGATGGGGTGAATTGGGCGCTCTTGGTTGGTTCAAAACCGCGCGGCAAAGGCATGGAGCGCGGAGATCTAATCCGCGAAAATGGTCCTATATTTGTCGGCCAAGGCAAAGCGCTCACACGAGCGGCTGCGGATGTGCGCACGCTGGTAGTGGGTAACCCTGCCAATACAAATTGTTTGATTGCCATGCACAATGCGGTTGGTGGAGGGATTCCTAAGGAGCGTTTTCACGCCATGACTCGGTTGGATCAAAATCGAGCGCAGGCGCAGCTTGCGCAGAAATCTGGTGTTAAAGTTGCGGAGGTCACCAATATGGCTATTTGGGGAAACCACAGTGCTACCCAATACCCAGATGCTGAAAATGCGCGCATTGGTGGACGTCCTGTCACAGACGTTATTGGCCATGTTTCATGGTTGCAGGAAGATTTCATTCAAATAGTGCAGCAGCGCGGAGCTGCAGTCATTGAAGCGCGTGGCCTCTCTTCCGCAGCTTCTGCGGCCAATGCAGCCCTAGATCACGTTATGAGTATGGAATCGGTTACGCCGGAAGGTGAATTCTTTTCGGCTGCGATTCCTTCCGACGGCAGCTACGGAGTTGAGGATGGGCTTATTTTCTCCTTCCCGGTCCGTAGTGACGGGCAAGGAAATTGGAGTATCGTTCAGGGCCTTGAATTGAGCTCTTTCGCACGGGAGAAAATTGCAGCAACGGAAGCTGAGCTGAAGGAAGAGCGCGCTGTTATTGCTGATTTGCTCTCTCCGTGAGTGAGAAGCGCGTCGCGCGGGGAATACACCGTAGGGATGCGGACCTGAGGATGATCTTCTAATTTGAGGAAAGCGTGTAGTTGATTAGTAGAAGTGACAGGCCGGGGGATTACCCCTCGGCCTGTCACTTTGATTAAGCCAGAGTACGGGCTGGGCCTTGGAATAGCCCCGATTGCGGAAGTGGAATTGGCGAGCGGGAGCACGCAAATTTCAGGTTATTCATAGTTGAATTCCCTGATATATCCGACATTCATCATCTGCTGTTCGTCCGGCATGCAGCGGTTTTACGAATAAAGTAACTGTGTTGTTTAATTCGTCCCACGCTGTGGGTTGCCAAGGTATGTTGTGCTCATAGCTTGCGCTGGTTGTCAGGTGAATTGTAAATAATTCAGAAACCATGCCCGGGTACGGTAGCTAAGGGAAGGGCAATATTTAGATTTCGCAATGGGAGAGGGCGGTCAAAAGCGGACGTTGAGGTTGATTATTTAGGTGGATTTTTTATGGGGTTGAGGGCTTACAATCCAGAAATATATGATGCCTACTTCACGGGTATTGAGGGAGAGGTAGATTTCTACGTCGAAGAGGCGATGGATTGTGGTGGACCGGTATTAGAGTTAGGCTGTGGCACGGGGCGTGTTTTGCTGCCGATTGCCCGCAACGGCATTGAAATTACAGGTCTCGACATAAACTGTGACTTGCTCACTTTGCTCCGCAGAAAGCTAGGTAGAGAGGAAAGAGAGGTTGCCGACAGGGTTCACGTTCTTGAAGCGGATATGACTGCCTTTCACTCAGAAAAGCGGTATAAAATCGTTATAGCACCGTATCGAGCGTTCCAGCATCTACTAACCTCAATTGATCAGCAGAAGGCGTTAGACTGTATCCATCAGCATTTAGATAGTGGAGGACGGTTTGCATTCAACGCATATGATCCCCTATTGGAAATCGCTCGGGAAGGATTTGCACTCCCCTTACGCAAGGACTGCGATTTTACTGATCCGTCTACGGGACATACAGTTTCGGTCTATTTTAGTCGGCACTACGATCCTGAACTGCAAATCCTTGAGCAGGAATTTACTTTCGAGGAATTTGATCAGAGCGGTGAGTCAAAACGGCGTTGGGTTAATCTGTTGTCCCTGCGCTGGACGCCGCACGGGGAAATGATCCACTTGCTGGAAAGAAGTGGCTTTCGAGTGGACGCGCTTTACGGTGATTTTACTGGTGAACGATATGTCGGCTATGGTGAGCAAGTATGGGTGGTTACAAAGATATGAAACGATATAAGCACATCGTTTGGGACTGGAATGGAACGCTGATGGATGACTTATGTCTGTGCTTAAATATTGTCAATAAAATGTTGTTGTGTAGGGGTTTAGATGTAGTTGATCGCGTTAAGTATCGAGAGGTTTTCGGATTTCCTCTTCGCGATTATTGCATTCGTATTGGGTTTGATTTAAAGCGCGACCCATTCGAACGACTAAGCGATGAATTCAATGATATGTATGAGATGCGGCGGTGTGAATGCACTTTGCAAGAGGGGGTCGTTGATCGACTGAGTGAGTTGAAAAATATGGGCATCCAGCACACTCTGCTCTCGGCCTACGGGCAGGAGAGGCTGGTTGAAATTGTAGAATTTTATGGGCTTTCTTCGCTCTTCTGTGAAGTTTGGGGCTTAGACAATAGCTACGGTGAAGGCAAGGTCGAGCGGGGTCAACGCTGTATGGGAGAATTGGATTGGCAACCGTCAGAAATACTCTACGTAGGAGATACACTGCACGATGGCGAAGTGGCTAGAGCTATGGGGGTAGACTGCGTGCTTGTTTCGCACGGTCACCAAAATCGACAGCGTCTCAGTCAGGGCGTATATCCCATAGTAAATAGTTTGGACGAGGTGCGATCTTATGTCGTGCCTGATGTGTAGGTTGCGATGACGGACTGCATGTTGCGATCTTGGTGTGAGGTTAGCCAAGCGGCTTTAGAGGCCAACGTGAATGTGCTGCGTCGAAGATTAAGTCCAACGGCGAAACTCGGCGTGGTGGTGAAGAGCAATGCATATGGACACGGAATATTACTCTGCGCAAAAGTCTTTTTGAACGCCGGCGTAGATTGGCTTATTGTCAATTCAATAGATGAGGTTGAGACGCTGAGAGAAGGCGATGTAGAGGCACCCATATACCTGTGCGTGCAGCCTGCTCCCTTTCAAGCAGACCGCGTTGTAAAAAGCGGAGCGCGTATTGCTCTGTGTAGCTTGGAGGTTGCGACTGCCATAGCCGCAGCTGCCCAGCGTCAAGGCCGGGTGGTTCAGTGTCATATAAAAGTGGAGACGGGGACGAATAGGCAGGGGGTCTCTGGCGACGAATTGACCGACTTAGTACGGTTGGTGGGACGATTGGATGGGCTAATCATAGAGGGTCTGACTACGCATTTTGCAGATGTTGAAGATACGACCGATCACAGCTTTGCCGAAGGGCAGATAAAAGCATTGGCTACTGCCGTCTCGACCGTGCGGGAGCAAGGTGTAGAGGTGCCTATGGTGCATGCTGCCAATTCAGCGGCCACGCTCATGTGGCCTGAAACCCATCTCGATTTAGTGAGAGTGGGCATTGCTGCTT
This sequence comes from uncultured bacterium, assembly GCA_964011675.1. Taxonomy (GTDB): domain Bacteria; phylum Latescibacterota; class UBA2968; order UBA8231; family UBA8231. The sequence continues at coordinate 1,591 of CAXGPR010000140.1, read as the reverse complement.
ATGGCTTGTGGCCATCCAAGGAGACTTATGTGGCTGCGTTGCAGCGCAGTAGAGAGGTGGAACAACTCTGTCCTGCTCTAAGCTGGAAAGCACGTATAGCTCAGATTAAAGAGGTCCCAGAGGGCGGATACATAGGGTATGGGCGCACCTTTCGCGCTCCGCATTCTATGCGCATTGCCATTGTGCCGCTTGGATATTATGAGGGATATGATCGTCGTTTGTCCAACTTGGGCCATGTCTTGGTAGAAGGGGTGCGTGCTCCCGTTCGAGGGCGCGTGTGCATGAATATGTTTATGATAGATATCACCCATTTAGAAGCTGCACATCTAGGACAGGTTGTAACGCTGATGGGGCAAGATAGAGAAGAGGCGGTGAGCGCAGAAATGTGGGGTGATTGGTTGGGGAGCATACACTACGAGGTAATTAGCCGAATACATACAGATCAGGTGCGCCTTCTGCGTACCTCAGAAGGCGCACTTTGCTCTCTGGAGGAATGGAAGCATGATGGATAAACCCTGGCGTGGCATGATGTCTATTGTGGTAACGCCCTTTACTCGCACCTACGAGCTGGATGAACAGGGGCTAAAGAAATTGGTTCGATTTTGCATTGAGGCCGGGGCAACTGGCTTGGTGGGACCGGCCAATGCAAGCGAATTTTCCACCCTGTCAGATGACGAGCGGAGGAGATGGATTGACATTGTGGTTAGTGAGGCGGCCGGCCAAGTTCCCGTAGTCGCTTCAGTTACCTCTGGCCACACCTTACCAGCCGTTGCGCTCTCCTGCTACGCGGAGCGGGCAGGCGCAGCAGGAATTATGTCTATGCCGCCCCACATTTTACATCCAGATTCTGAGGAGTGCTTTGCATTTTACCAAGCTCTTAACGCGGCAGTGACCCTTCCTATTTGCATACAGAATTTCAACAATCCGATTGGCACCCCAATGGCCTCTCAGTTGCTGGCGCAGATGTGTGCCGAGTTGGAGCGTGTGGTTTATATCAAAGAGGAAACGTCTCCGGAACCGAGACAAATAACCCATACAATAAAAGCGGCTCAGGCTGGATGTCTCGGTGTGTTAGGTGGGCAAGGGGGTATATACATGATTGACGAACATCGGCGTGGAGCCTGTGGCAATATGCCGGGATGTCATACCACAGACATATTAGTCGAGATCTGGAATCAGCTGGAAGCTGGAAATGAACAGAGTGCCCGTATTATCTTTAATCAGATACTTCCTCTCATGAATTATGAGCGTCTCTACGGCGTTGCGGTTTATAAATACGTGCTGCACCGAAGAGGCTTAATTGACACCTCTCTGCGCCGCGCGCCAGGCGGGGATATGGACGATTATGACATCGTAGAGTTGGAGAAACTGTGGCCGAGCGTCGAGGCGCTTTTTCGAATTTAGATGGTGGACTTAGAATCGATTCTCAGAGCAATCGACCGGGACGGCTTTCACGTGCTCTCTAGTGTAATATCTGAAGGTGAAGTATGTGAAATTGGCCTGCAGGTTGTTCGTGCACAAGCCGATTTTCAAGCGATCTCAAACCCAGAAAGAGCAAACGCGGTCCCGAGGACACAGGATTTGTGCGCAG
>CAXGPR010000139.1:0-6964 GCA_964011675.1 uncultured bacterium | reverse complement strand
AGAAAGTCTCATAATCATGTGGAAGTGTGTATGAAGTTAAACGATACAAAGCCTAATATAATTCTTTGTCAATGTGATCAACTACGCGCATTTGAATTAGGGTGTTATGGAAATCGTATAATAAATACACCTAATATTGATCAACTCGGCTATAAAGGTTTTCGTTTCAATCATGCAGTAACAAGTAATCCGGTATGTATGGCAGCTCGTTCGTCATTGCTTTCCGGTCAATATAGCCGGACATGTAATGGTAGTTTAATTAATGACTACGTAAACACAGGTGGAAAGCCTTGGGGTACGATAGAGCCTGAATTTCCGGAGCAAAGTGAAAGAACAAATCTTAGAGATCCTACATTGCCTGAAATTTTAGAAGGAGCTGGATATGAGTGTGCTACCATTGGTAAATGGCATATAAGGCCAAGTCCAGAATTGTTGGGTTTTTCTCAAAGCGTTTTACCGCTTAATAATCATCGGCATAGTAATCAACAGTTCTTAGTAGACGGTAAAGATTTAATCGTTTTAGAGGGGTTTAGCGTCGAGCGAGAAATAGAAAGAGTGGAAGGGTTATTAAATGGCTGGAATTCTAAGGAAAAGAAAAATCCTTTTTTTCTCTACTATAATATTATGCCTCCGCACATGCCTTTAGGTGATATGCCCAAGGAATACCTTAATATGTATAATCCCCGAGACATCGTGCTACGTTCAAATGTTTTCATGAATGGTGAATTACCTTTTTCAGAAGAGTGGTTTAAAATCTACCTATGGGATTATGTGTACTATCATTATAATGAACCTCATACAAAAAAATTGCCAAAGGATTTCGATGTTGAGCAGTTGACTTCGCTTTATTATGGTGGGGTTAGTTGGGTTGATTGTATGATTGGTAGGATGTTAAATGCGCTATATAATAATGGATTAGATGAGAATACGATTGTTATTTTTACTTCTGACCACGGAGACATGTTGGGTAGTCATCATAGATGGAATAAGGGAGTATTATTTCAGGAATCAATTCGAATTCCAATGATTTTTCATTACCCTAAGAACTGGAAGAATGATGTTAATCACGACCAAGTTGCATCAACCGTTGATATAATGCCAACTATATTGGAAGCTATTGGAATCGAAAAACCAAGTTACGTGCAAGGACGATCATTGGCGCCAATACTCAGAGGAGATACAAAAACCCTTGATGAAAATTGGTCGTTTATAGAAACTTCGAGTAGCAGTAGTGGACAACATTTGACCGAAATTGGTATACGGACGCCATCTCACATATTCGGTATGTGTCTGGATTACGCAGATAAAAAAATCGTTAACCAAAATTTCTGCTTTTATGATTTAGAAAATGACCCTCTTGAATTAGATAATATTGTTCAAACTGGAAAAAAATCTAGTGTTGAATCGAGTTTAAAAGAACGGTTGTTGTTATGGAACGAGAAAACACCTTGGTTGGAAGGCCCTGGTGGTGATCCTAATCGTGGACATTTATTTGACGAAAATGGTATGCCAAATGAGAATAATTTTTGATTTGATAGGAAGGTTTTTATGTATAGGTTTTGTGAGTTCTATTTAATTTCAAGACCATAGATCGGAATAACTATAGAGCAGTAACTACGGTATTAGATGTGCGTCGTGCTTTTTCGAGTGCTTGGTCAATAGTTGCTCCACGTGCTAAGGCTACGCCCATGCGGCGCTTGCCGGCAACTTCGGGTTTTCCAAAGAGACGTAGTTGCGTATCTGGCTCATTTAGCGCCGTATCTAAGCCTGAGAATCGGACCTGTTCGGATACACCTTCCACTAATATTACGCTAGAAGCAGAGGGGCCATGTTGGCGGATATTGGGTATGGAAAGGCCTAATATAGCTCTTGCGTGTAAGGCAAACTCGGATAGGTCCTGCGATATTAGGGTGACCATACCCGTGTCGTGTGGTCTTGGTGAAATTTCGCTAAAATAGACGGTGTCGCCTTTTACAAAGAGTTCGACGCCGAAGAGACCATGACCGCCCAGTCCTTCGGTGATGGAACGAGCGATGTGCTCGGCCTCGTCCCGTGCAGTCTCACTCATGGGTTGGGGTTGCCAGGATTCTCTGTAATCTCCGTCAATCTGGATGTGCCCAATTGGGGCACAGAAGCTAGTTCCGCCTGCGTGACGAACGGTGAGCAGTGTTATTTCGTAGTCGAAATCGACGAATCCCTCGATGATAACGGTACCTGCACCGGCTCGCCCGCCATCTTGAGCATATTGCCAAGATTTTTCGATATCTTCAGGAGTGCGAACTGTGCTCTGGCCTTTGCCGGAAGAGCTCATAATGGGTTTGACTACGCATGGAAGGCCCACTTCATTTACGGCTTTTTTATAGTCGGATTCTGTAGAAGCAAAAAGGTAGGGTGAAGTGCGTAAGCCCAATTCTTCTGCAGCTAAACGACGTATTCCTTCACGATTCATGGTGAGACGTGCTGCACGTGCAGTGGGTATGACCCGGTAGCCTTCGTTTTCTAACTCGACAAGCGTATCCGTGGCAATCGCCTCAATTTCCGGTACTATGAGATCGGGCTTTTCATGTTCGATAACCTGACGAAGCGCTGCTCCGTCCAGCATATTAAGGGTATGCGAACGATGGGCTACCTGCATAGCCGGGGCGTTTTCATAGCGATCAATTGCAACCACTTCTACCCCGAGTCGCTGTAGTTCAATGACTACTTCTTTGCCCAACTCACCAGAGCCGCAAAGCAATACTTTCGTTGCCGTAGGAGAAAGGGGTGTTCCGATGCTCGTCATAGGATTTGTCTCACTTTTCCGTGTCTTTTCTTGGAGCTACATCATTAAAGAAAAGGGTTAGCGTGACACATCACAAGCGTATGTAAAAACGATTTAATAAGCTTATTTAAAGAGGTGAATATGTGATCCGTAGCCAGCTATTTCGAGGCTGTCGGCGGGAATAAAACGCAGGGCCGCTGAATTTATACAATAGCGCAAGCCGTTTGGTGGGGGTCCGTCTGTAAATACGTGGCCCAAATGAGAATCTGCGTATTTGCTCCTGACTTCGGTGCGCGTCATGCCCCAACTTGTATCGCGGTGCTCGATTATGTGTTCTTCGACTAGCGGCCGAGTAAAGCTGGGCCAACCCGTGCCGGACTTAAATTTATGGGTTGAGCTAAATAGGGGTTCACCCGAAACGATGTCCACATAGATACCTTTTTTTGTGCTATTCCAAAAGGTATTGTCAAAAGGTGCTTCGGTTCCAGATTCTTGAGTCACATGGTACTGTAGTGAAGTAAGGCGACCTCGGATCACATCTTCTGGTGGTTTTTTATAGGGTGGAGATGAGATCAGAGAGGATTCTTTCTCTTGGTTCCATATTTGTTCGATAAACAAATCGCGTCCGGAACCCCTACGGTAATTCTGGTAGTGGGTTGGGTTTTTAATATGATAATCCTGGTGATAGTCTTCTGCCGGATAGAAGGTCGTAGCGGGAAGAATAGGCGTTACAATGGGCTTGGAAAAACGCCCAGATCGGTCGAGTGCTCCCTTCGATGCTTCTGCTTGCGTGCGCTGGTCTTCGGTTTTATAGAAGATGGCAGACGAATACTGGTAACCTCGATCGTAAAAGGAGCCACCGGCATCGGTTGGGTCAAACTGTCTCCAGTATAAGTTTAGTAGTTCAGAGTAGGTTATTTTTTCAGGGTCGTATACAACGCGCACAGCTTCTATGTGGTCGGTTTGGCCAGAGCTAACCTCTTTATACGTCGGATTGGCCTGAGTTCCTCCGGTGTAGCCTGATACCGCAAAGTATACCCCAGACACTTTGTCAAATGGGGCCTCAATGCACCAAAAGCATCCTCCTGCAAAAGTCGCCTGATCAGCATTGGACGGTATCTGGTCGAGTGCCGTTCTCCCTTCTACTTGTGCACGACTTTCCATGTTAAGTAGAAACATAGCCACGGTTAGAATTATACCTACGACGCTCAGCCAAGATATTTTTATCGTCATTGTTTTTCCTTAGGATTATGCTCTCCTTTTGTGAATATACCCTTAATTTGCCTTGGGCATACGGTATGGATGATTATGGGCACAAAAAGATCTCTCTTACTCGGTATGCTCGCTTTGTAATGACTCTATTGCACGGGCAAGAGCGTGTCGATGTTGGCGTAGTGGACTCGGATCAGGGTTAAATTGCCTTAGGGATGTGCTAATGCGGTCTGGAACCTTTAGCAGGGATGTATACCGATTACGCTCGGCAGGGGAGAGGCCAGTCCTGTTGTTTAGTAACTCGCTCATTATGGTAAAATATTCGTAGTCCTCAATGCCGTCTCGCAGCATCTCCCATCGTTGGCTATCGATTGGCCCTTTGATAATTGGCGTTGAAGAGTCTGTAAAGGATTCTAAGGGGGGATAAATAAAGCGTCCATCACCGTTGCCCCAGGGACGACGCGTTCCTTCAGGTGCGCTGTGTTTACTAACCCAGCTCATGGGATCCAAATAGGGGTTCTGTTTGGTTTCGGTGTAGGCTGCCCCGCTGTGCCAGTAGTTGCTTTGCCAAATTAGAATTCCCTCAATGCCGTTCTGCCACGTTTGCCACAACCAAGTTCTTAACCCAAGGCCGGCTCGGTCGATAAAAAGACCGGCGTAGGGTGCTTTGGGCTGGGTGCATATATACCACCAATAGGTTTCTCCTTCTGCGCGTCGCTCGGCGCTATGGTGGGGTTGGAAACGGGAAGTGAGCGGACACCAAATGGTAGGTCCTCCTTGAAGCGCATCCTCTACCTGCTCGGTAAGCATGCGTCGAAGCCTTGGCGCATATTGTGCGAGTTTAGAATACTCTCGATTAACAAAGGGGTAGTCTGCCGTTCTGGGTTCGTCAAAAAGATAAATATATGCTTCATCTAACCACTGTTTTTCCTCTAAATGACGCTCTATTTCGCCGAGGTAGCGTTGAAGAGATATTCTATAGCGCGGATCCCCTTTGTTAAATCCATTGAGTTGGGGAGGGATCTGGCGGGTATAATCGCCAGATCCCAGTCCGGAAACGTCCAGCCGAAAAGAGTTGAAACCATATTGCTCAATGGCTTTTGTCATCGACTTATCCCACGCTGACCAATCAAATTTGGGGACTGTATGGTTCCATGATACGCGCAGCGGATCTAGCGGGGCGGGATCATAGGGGGAGATCCGGTGTGCTGAGAAGTTTTCTAAATAGAGGTCGAGCACGCGTCGCTTGTCTTCTATATCCGAAAGGTTATGATACCGTATGACGTTGGAAAAGGAAAAGCCAAAGGCGGTGCTACAACTCATTTGGCGTGGAAGAGAGAATCCGTATACCTCGACTTTTAGGGGGACGGAAATTTCTCTTCCACCCTCGGCTATCATAATAGCTCCCTCATAAAGGCCGGGGGGCGTTCCTTCAGGAATGTTAACTCGAATCCATAAGGGATGGTTGATTCCCCTCTTTAAATCTATCGGGCCCTCTATTGGCAGCAGGGGATCGGGCCAAAGAGCAGCCGCTCCAAGGGAGTCACTGGGTTGGGTGATTGGAACATAGCCGACCTGAAAAATTTCAATAGCGCCTCTTTCAAGCGTATCATCCACTGCATTCGATAGTGTAGTATTGCGCAGTGTGAGTGACTTGAGGTTTTTACGAGGGGTGAGAACGAGTTGTATTGCCTCTCGCTCTCCACCGGCAGCGCTAAGGAAAAGACCAGTAGATTCACCCGTCGGCATAGGTCGATTCCGGTCTACTTTCCAGCCCGAGTCAATATGCCACAGCGCTGTACCGGCAAGTTGCATGGGCAGCAGGTGTCCTGGCTGTGCTGCATAGAGAGCAGGTATTTGAACATCCACCTGAGCATTGTAAGGGACTGGGTCATTCCACCCGATTTGCAGGATATGGCTACCGATGTCAAGTATTGTATAGGGCAGAGAAAGCCTATTTTCGCCAGAATCAATTCGGACCGATGAGGTCGTGCTGGAGACTGTTTTACCTTGGCCCAAAATAGTCAAACTCGGCTTGAGCGATAGGCTCCGTTTCAGCCGTGAACGGATAGACAGGGTAACGGAATCCGGCCGACCAGGTCTGAGTTGGCCTAGTGAAATAATCTGCACTTCTGCTTCTCTAAAGTTCTGCTTCAGTTCAGCAAAATAGGTTTTGCCGTGTAAGTCTGGTGGATTTCCATCTAGTCGAGCGGAATAAACGTAAGTTACGATTTGAAACGCTCCGGGTGAGCCACCCTTTGTAAAAGAAGATCGCAGGCGGATCCAAAGCTCAGATGCGGGAAGAATTTGGGAGGGAATGGCGAAGGTCGTACTTTGGGTTGTTTCAATATGACCAAGTTGCACGTAGTGTTTTCGATCCTTGCTTACTTCCACAATTAGTCGTCCGGATTCATAGTGGCCTACTGCAATTTCTACCGAGGCAGTTTGTTGTTGGTGCCCTTCTATTACGTGGTGATATTCCACAAAGTGACCGGGTCCAAATACCCATCTATTTGTGTTAAAGTTGGAAGAGTGTGCCGAGAGGGGACGACTGTGATTGGCTGATGGGCCGCCAAGGGGAGCGTTAAAAGAGTAATGACCCTTACGTATCGATTCGCCTTCACCAAGTAGGAGGGTGTTATCCTGTGTGTAAATGGGGTGGACAAGGGAGATAGCAACTTGATCAAAGGCGATTTCCCCATTCACTTTCCACTGTCCAAAGCGGAGAAAAGACAGCCCCCGATCACTTTGGGTTGGTGTGGTGAATATAGATCTGTATTGCGTCCATTGTGTGGGCACTTCGCCTAGGTCTTGATTGCAGAAGCGGGGACCACTTATGGCCGAGCCGTGCTTTGATCCAAGGCTGCGGGCATAAAAGGTCAGGGCATACGTTTGACCAGGTATGAATGAGATTGGGTCAGAATGCCAATAGCTCGTATCCGTTCCATTGCCTTTGATTGATACAGCACGCTTATAAAACCCTTCGTCAGG
>CAXGPR010000138.1:0-7000 GCA_964011675.1 uncultured bacterium | reverse complement strand
TGTGGTTTTTGAACAACATACTCGTTTATATCATTTCACTGACGCATTTAGCAGCATACGTTGCCAGTAGTAAAGGTCAAGTCATACGTCAGCGGTTGGCCGAGGGATGGAGACGGGGCTATATACCACTTACTGCCCTATGCCTGTTTGCTATCGAAGGCTGGGCCGTCGACCCTGATCCATACTTTTTATATTTCTTGGGAATCCACGGCTGGATACTGGGATTATTGTGCTTTATCTTAGGCTTATGCTGCGCTGCCGGAGGTTCCGATTTCAAACATTTCATAGTTCGGTTCCGCTATGTGTTGCTTGCGCTGGCTTCTGCTTTTTGGGTAGGAAACGGCATTTACTTTGCTGCGAACAATTTCGAAACTATGATGCCTAATGTGTTTTTTGGCATGCAGTGCTTAGTTAGCATGGGCGCTGTACTCGGCTTAGTAACGGCCCATCTAAACAAGACTACCCCATTTTTTCGATATACTCGATCTGCGGTCTTTCCCGTGTATATATTACACTATCCAATTCAGTTCATACTCTCCTACTTTCTATTCCCGCTAACGCTTCCCGCCGTGCTTAAACTGATCGTCCTGGTCAGCGGCGTTTTATTGCTATCTTTTGCGATTTATGAGTTTGTGGTAAGACGCGTTCCCGTATTGGACACGCTATTTGGGCTAACGCGCAAATAGTAGCAATCTCTTGTGCACACTGTCTAAGGTTTCTACTTTGGCCCAAAGTTTCTATACCCAAGTTTTGTAGGACCCAGTATATGGTGCTTCTTCATCTCCCCCACGGCGCCGATGCACGCTCGGCAAGGAGGTCGTTTTGAGAGTAACGGATATTGAAGTCCATCGGGTGACACTCCCCTACGACAGCGCTCGAGCCGACGAGTTGACCCGCTATTACGATCTGACGGGCCGAACCATCTACATCGCGCACACAGACAACGGCCTCACGGGGCTAGGAGAATCAGAGGGGATTGAAAAAGAGGAGGTCTTGGACCGATACATAGGTTCCAACCCCTTTGATTGGATAGGAGACGAAACTTCGCTGGGCTTAGGCACGGCTATGTATGACCTTATGGGCAAAGCAGCCGGCGTCCCCGTGTACAAGCTATTCGGACAAAAGCATCGATCGTGGGTCGCAGTAGCAGCCTGGACAGTGAGCACCCATCCAGACCGTATGGCCAACGCCGTGCAGGCCTACGCACGCCAGGGACACCGGTGGATGAAGTTCCATCTGTCACCCTTTGAAAATGTCATTGACCAGACCGAAGCAATGCAGTCGGTCGCTCCAGAAGGATTTAAGATCCACTACGACTTCACCATGCACGGCACCCAAGACCACATGCCGAGCTTGTTGGATCGCCTGTCTGAGTATGAAATAGCCGGCTGCTTTGAAGATCCACTGCCGGGCGAGGACTTGGACGGGTATCGAGAGCTCAAGCTGCGGTCAAAACGTCCTATTGTGCTGCATCACTTTCCCATGGGCGCGACCTACGAAGTTTTAGGTCGTCCCGCCGACGCCTATATGCTGGGCCACTTGAAGATAGGCGATGCCATTCGACGAGCCGGGCTCTTTGCCGCCAGCAACAGCCCCTTTATGCTGCAAAATACGGGCAGCGACATAACGCGAGCCATGACCGTGCATATGATGGCGGCCTTCCCCTCGGCCAGTCTGCACTTTGTCAACGCGACCACCGAAGTCTCCAGTGAGCGATTTGTCACCGAACCGCTCAACCCCATCAATGGGTTTATACGCGTTCCGGAAGGACCCGGTCTAGGCGTTGAGTTGGACATAGCTGCCGTAGAACGACTGAAAGCGATCAAAGCCCCTTCCAAGCCGCGGTTCATTATCGTATGCACTTATGCCGACGGCACTACGTTATATACGAGACCCGACCCGACTAATCCCCACTTCATGCACCGACCCGATTGGAGCCGCACGCTCATGCCCGTGAGCTTTACGTCTCCCTTTACAACGCGCTACTGGGACGATGACGGTTCAGATAATTTTAGTACGATGATTGCGCGCATTGAGCACGACGGAGCCGTGTTAGAAGCGAATTAAGATCTTTCTATAATAGGCAGAAAACGAATCGATCTAGCCATACCTTTCAGGCAAAGTGCACGATGCTGATTCCATAGGCGATCAATCCAGGCACAGTAAAGCGGATCTGACCATCAACCACAGAGTGTTCCAATTCTATGGGCTGGCGCATTTCAGGATAGCGCCATTCGACCCGTTCGACACAGCGCCCTGCCGGCAGAGCACATTGCGCCTGAAAGGGTTCGACGGGGAGGGGCACTTCAATCGCCGCGTCTTCGTCCTGCCGATAGTTGATCCAGTGTATAACTACAGCCGACTCATCTTGAGGAAGCCATGCGCGAACACGGACAAACCAAGGCACATCTACGCTCAGCCAGTTTCCCCCTAAATGGAGTCCAAGATCGCCGAGGAATTTTTGCCCCCATTCGTCTTTTTCCAACCTTGGATAAACGGGCATTTCTGCATTGATCGTTCCTCTTAGGGCGATGCGCTCGGGGGCCCAGTGATCATACTCAAGATATACAACCCGTTCTCGTTCGACGTGCCCCGTTTGCAAGGGCGATCGGCCACGGGCTTTTCCCCGCTCGTCTAGCAGGCCCGTCTTACCCGTAAAGACTACAACCCCACGTTCTTCGACATAGCTGTCCAAGAATGTGATTTCTTCATCGCTCAGCCGCTCGACTTCGGGCAAGATTAACGCATCGTACTGACCAGCTCGTTCGCGTATTTGTTCGTCGAGGATGATATCAAATAACCAATGACCGTCTTCGAACAGCGTTCCCAGCTTCTTGAGCGCATTTAAGCAATCCATCTCCGCTTCAAGCTCTGCCCTGCGCGGGTAAACCAGTGCCAACTGCGAGTAAGGCCGAGCCGGATGGAGAAAAGATTCGTGTTCGGCCATAAAGCGCTGATAGCGTATGACCGGTCCGTAGTAATCCTCCGGCGCAACGCGGTCTCGTTCTTCCTGTTCCAGCCGAGGTGGACCCGCATGAAAGGCAACCGCTGTGCCGTGATGGGCCATCGCTTCGGCCAGCCAAATGCGCCAGCGCCTATAATCGTACTTGTTAATTACAAAGGGTTTGCCCTCTCCTGCCGCGTAGATAAAACGGGAGGGCAAGCCCATATCGGCCAGATAACCCTGGGCCAAGTCACTCCCCCATTTATTGGGCCCTTGGCTATACCATAAATAGTCTTCTCCAGCACCCCACTGCGAACGGGGCAGTAAACTGCGCTCGTCGTGCGGCCTGAAATCGTATTTATGGTTCCACTGGGCCAGCAGCAGAGACGGTTTCAATTGGCGGCCAAACTCAACAAAGACTTCATTAAAAGACGCCTTGCGCCGTCGTGCCGATCCCTGCGCGAGCAATTTCTCCAATCGACCTTTGGCTTGCTGGGCACTGGTTCCCGAAACGGTGAAGGGGTCTACGGTATCCAGATTATCTGTTCCAAACAGTTCGACGCACTCATCAACCGTCAAGCGTTCCCGCAAGTAGGATCGGGCATATATCTTGCAATGAATACACCGACATAGAGATTCGTAGTGGTGGGTCGCATTAAAACCATCCAGACCCAGTGCCACTCCCTTGCGCACCATGGCCTTGAGGAGTTCGCGCCAGTTAGGATTACACATGCATCCGCGATACGTCCGGTAAGGACGGCCAGGGATGGTCCGCCAGAAGAGCGATCCGTCGGCCTGCCGCTGGGAGGCATCCGCAATATCTGGACACGGCATGGGGCCGAGCAGATCGTCCGTCCACATGGACTGCCAGGTAGGTCCAAACAAGCCCACCTGCTGCTCATGGTCCCCAAAATGCATAGTCGTCGAAAGTTGACCCACCACAGCCGCTCCGGCCGCTTGAATCTGCGGGATAACTTCAGCCGCCAGCTCGAGGTTAGGCTCTATGCCAAACAGAGGCATCCCCGCCCAGGGGCGGGCCGTGGCTTTATCTTCAGCTAAGGAGTAAAAATCCAAACCAAAGTTACCGATCTGGACTACCTGAATTTGGGCCCTGCGAACGTGATCGAGTACTTGAGAAGCCTCCGGCAACGTCCAGTGCTCGATGATTCGACTTATGCGTCGATATGCTGTCATATGGGATCCCTTTATCTCATCACGCTCGGTCCAACCACACCGGGCTCAACCATGCCCGATGGCCATCCTGCTGCCTGAGGCGCAGATAATAGTACGCTGACGTGCCCGCGAGTTTGGGCAACTCCTGCCCATCTATTTCGACATCCCATGCATTGGGCTCGTCCTGCCAGATGCATCTTTCCTGCGAAATAATTTCAACGCGCTCAATTGGTGCCGTTCCGTGTAGCACCGCGCTAAAAGCAACTTCGTCATGTCCCCTGCCTTCGGCACCCGACTGGATGCCGTTAACCGAAAAATCGCATACAATCGGCACACCTGAGGTCGCGTAAGTCCGCCGTTCATCCATCGCCTGCCAGATGTCCTCACGCGTTAAGTCAGCGGCGCGAAAGCAGGTCATACCAATGTATCCACCCGGCTGCTGCGTCGGATGTCCTTGGTGATTATCCGTACCGGCTACAAAGCCCAGCCGCCAGCCCATAGCCAAAGCATCCTGCACCGAAGCGCCCTGCTCTCCCGCTTTAATCCCCCAATACTCGTCGAGCGCATCGGCCTCGAAGTTGCCCCTGCTCTGCACGATCTCTACCAGTCGTGCCCGCTCGTTGGCGTAGTTCCAATGGTATTTTGACCAGTAGAACTGCTTGCCCATCACCGCCCTATGCTGACCGTGTTCAAATTCGATAGGCTGACCACAGTTGGGATGATGTGGGACCATCACAACGTCTCTATTCCAGTCTACCTGCGAAGGGCATACATCTGGATTCCAATACCAAGTACCTCCATCGGCTTCCGGAGTACGCAGATACAAATTGGCATGGCCGTAGGCATTGGAGCTCTCCCAAGCAGGGATCGTCACAAACCGACCCGGCTCGTAAAAGGCTTCATTAACCGCCAGACATTCATCCCAACCTGCACCAATCGGCGCGTGGTCCGTCATTGCGACCACATCGAGATTTAAATAATCGCGTGCATAGGCATAAGCTGCTTGTGGGTCGCGATCGCCGTCGACCGAGAGCCGAGTGTGAAAATGAATCCCACCAAAGTAGTGCTTGTACTCGCCGACCTCGCCAGCTGGACCGCTCGTAGCCGTTAAGCCACGCCGTTCATCGCCTACCTTAATACGCACAGGGCCCTTCTCAGAAAGGGTGATTTCTCCTAAGACGGCGCGACCGTCCGGGCCCATTTCTATAGAAGCAGGCAGGTCACGAGCAGCCCCTTCTGCCGAGAGTGATACCACGCCCCTATAATCCGGTATGGGATTGAGCGCATCGTCCGTTGCATAAATAACCAAACGATGTAGCCCTTTCGCATCGCCCGACGGCGTGATTCGTGCCTCTAGTCGACTTAGGGGACCCGGTGCATTTTTTAAAGCAATCGGCGCCCCTACCTTTTCAAATACTTCAGAGGCAGGACGGCGCACACGCACTTGCATATCCCCTGTGATAGCTGCGTGTTGAGATGGGACAATGCCAAAGGGGAACACCAGTCGAGCACCCACACTCAGTGCTTTAGTAACCTGAACCGTGCACAAATAGTGTTCGTTGATCGGGCGACCAATTAATCCACCGCCAGCGGGGCCAGCACCGCCGCGAGTCATGTCCGTCCAATCGTATGATAGACCGTGTCCCAGCACGACCATACCTTCTCCCTCTTCGACATAAGGGTCGCCCAAGGTCCACTGGCGGTTAGTCGAGTGGAACGTGCTGATACTAACGCGTACATCGACCCCGGCTTCTAAGCCATCAGGGCATCGCACATATATATCAAGTGGCTTGGCTTCTCTATCAGTCGCCACGAACTCAGTCTGGCCCTGGTAGGCCACTTCCACCTGTTGATACATTGTTTATTCTCCCAACGCGCATCGCGTATAGCTTAGATCGATAAAACGCATTATCCGTCAGAACAATTTGGGCAAAGGCGATACAATACGTCGATTTTACCATAACGCCAAAGAAAACCTACTGGATTAGACAATCGGGTAATACCCCAGATTACTCTCACATCTTTCCAACGGCTCCTACAGCTAAAAACAACGTATTTATTTAAAGTTGACGTTTTTGTCGATAAAATTCAGGAATAGCCTCCTGTCGGTTCATTACATTAACGACAATCGTATTTTTTAGGATCTAAAACTGCGATAAGAAGACACATGCCAAAAAAGAATCCGGCACCGCTCTTTTTCATAGGAATTATTGCTTCTAAGGACACGTTATGGGAATGCGCTTAGGGTTATTCGCGTGCATAGGCTTCATTACGTGCATCTTCACAGGATGCGCCACTTTGATATTTGATCGCTATGACAAGGTAGATATTGTAACAGAACCAATGGGGGTTGCAATCTATGACAAGGAGGGCTTCAACATCGGCATCACGCCTGTGCAGATCCCATTCAAGCGACTCCCACGCCAGCAACTCACCCTGAAAAAGAATGGGTACGTTGATACGACGATTGTCATGTCAACGTCGGTCAATCCGTGGGCCGCACTTCCATTTTTGTTTTTTCTCCCAGAGTCCATTTTGTACATCGCACCTGATGCATTACTAGGAGGCACCTTCAAGAAAAGTGATGGACCCTATGTCATACGCATGAAAAATAACAGTGCGGATCCAATGCCGAAGAGCATTGAGCACAAAGACCGCGAGCCATTAAAACCAGGTCAATAAGCCATCGGATGGTATAAGCGCATATGGTGTTACCAATATTGTTCAAACGCACAGCCATTTTAATGGCAACTTTTTATTTATCGGGGTGTGCACCCGCTATGACTACAGTGGTTTCGGGCAGATACGACGAGGTAATTATTTCCACAGAGCCTTCCAAAGTGCAGATTTACGATAAAGGCGGCAACCTGCTGGCTCGATCGC
>CAXGPR010000137.1:0-7036 GCA_964011675.1 uncultured bacterium | reverse complement strand
GACCGGCGACCGACTGGAGCGCCGTGCTGCCCGTTCCGTTGCGCGCATCTCGATTAGCCCCGTGTTCTATAAGGCGGCGGACGATGTCTTCGTGGCATAGAAAGGCTGCCGCGTGCAGGGTCGTTGAGCCATCGCTGTCCTGGATTTCGAGATCTGCGCCGCCCTGTATGAGCGCACGGGCGTGCGGGGGGTATGAAGCGGGCATAGGGCATCCCTTTCCCATAAGTTTAATCCTACTATGCTAGCAGGCCTGCGCGTTGCATGATGACGCGCAGACGCTCCATTTCCGTTTCGGGCATCGGCGGCATGGGGCTGCGCGGCTGCGTGCCTTTCAGGCCCATGAGGTTAAGGGCGGCTTTCATGCCGGCGGCTTGGTAGGGCAGCATGACGGCGTCTATGTTCTGCACGCTGCGCTGCAGTGCGCGGGCCCCTTCGTACTCGCCGGCCATACCCAAGGTTAAAATTTTGTGCAGCGCTTCCGGCCAAATGTTGGAAAAAGCCGTCGTAATGCCGTTGCAGCCGATAAAGGCACCGGTTAGCGCGAGGCTGCCGTTGCAGATGAAAAAGCGGCGGTTCTCTGGGACAAACTGACGCACGCGCGTCTCAAATCGGATGTCGTGATCGGTGACGTAGCCGAATACGTTGTCCATGGCGCTGATCTGGCCGATAGTCTTTGGATCGGCGGCCGCTTCGCCGGCAAAACCAAAGCGCTCTGGGTTGCACTGGTGCATAAGCAGGGCCGGCACGGGACAGCGGGGCAGCACGTCCTCAAAATAGGGCAGGACGGCCTCCCGGTGGCGCGGCAGGCGCAGGCGCACCATTTCGGCGCCGGCTTGGGCAAAGGCTTCAGCGCGGCGCAAGGTCTCGCTGGCCGAAGGACAGTCGATGCCGCCCACGACAAAGCGTTCGCCGTGTAATAGACCGGATACGGTACGCACAATGGCCAGCTTTTCGTCTTCGGAAAGAAACGCCTCTTCGCCTGATGCGGTGCCAATGATATAGCCGCTCAGCGGCGTGCCTATCCAATGCTCGACGTTGGTGGTAATGGCTTCGTGGTCGACGCGATCGGTGTGGTCAAACGGCGTGATCATGGGAATCGTTACAATGGGATCGGTGCTGGGTATGGGCATGGTTCGCTCGGTGCGCTATTGGGACGGGTCGACAGGGGGTGCTACTGTCAGCTGGCCCTCGACTCCGTGTCGGGCAATCAGCTCAGCGACCAAGCCGCTCGATTTGGCTTCTTCGACAAAATCGCGCAGAAAGGTGATGCTCGCCGTGAGCTCTGGGGATGTGCCGATCGCCTGCTGCACGGCGGTAAACTGTCCGTCGAGGAGACGTGAGCCGGGCAGGTGTTTCGCGTCGTCGATTAAGCGTGGGCGCAGTCCGGCTAGCACGTCGAGGCTTCCGCTGACAAAGCAATCGAATGACGCGTCGACGCTGTCTGTCTTGACCAACTCGGCGTTCGCTACGTTGTCAGCTAGCCACAGGCCGTAGGCCGAGCGGCCGTAAACACCGATGCGCACGCCGTTGCGATCTACGTCACGTACAGATTGGATCGAGCTGCCTTCGGGCACGAGATAGGTCGCCTCGATTTCTGCGTAGGCGGCGGTAAAGGCGATGGTCTTAGCGCGCTCGGGCTCGGCGCCGATATTGCCAATATCCCATGTATTATTAGTCGCGTCGTCGGCGAGCGCTCCTGGATTGGGATAGCATATGTACTGGACAGGCACGCCAAGGCGCTCGGCCACAGCGCTCGCCATATCGGGTGAAGGACCAATGGGATCACCGGAAGCCGCTTGGCCACGCACGAGGAGAAAGTTGGATAGGTTGATCGCAGCGCGCAGGACGCCGGTGGGCGCGAGCTCGGCGCGTAGGGTATCAAGCATAAAGTGGTATCCTTGGTAAAAATTCAAACCAGTATATTGCGTCTTGGACGGACGGGCAAGCTAAGGCGCCTCAACGAGAATCCACCGCAGGGCGTCGAGGCGCACGCGGGCGCTGCGTAGGCCTGTGGATAGAGCGGTCAGCTCGGTGCGACAGGCGGCCAGTTCGGATTCGCCGACGGCTGGGTGGATGCGCGCTAGTTCGACGAGGCGCTCGGCCTGCGGCTGCAGCACCTCGAGCATGCGGGTGTGTGCCTCGTTGGCGATAGCTTCGGCTCGGTCTTCAGCGATTTGTCGCGCCGCTTGCACTTGCCCGCTGAGCAGTTCGCTTAGGGGTATATCGAGTGTAGCCCACTGGGCGCTGTCAACGGGCTGCAGCTGATCGGATAGATCACCCATTTGCACGGCTGCTCCCTGTAGGTTGACGACTACGCGCACGGGTGTGGGGGGGAAGAAGCGGTCGGCGCGCCAATGGGCGTCTAGCGTAGACTCGGTGACAAAGAGCGCTTCGAGTAAGAGGCTGGGCGTGCGGCCTTCCATGCGGGCGATGCTCGCGTTGCCGGGGGCCCCTTCAATCAGCCCGTCGAGCACGTCGCGCACCATGGGATGATCCCAGTTGAGAAAGGCCCGCTCCGGATGACGCAGGGCGACATCGCGGTCAAAGGTGACGCCCATTTCCTCGCCGATAAAGCCGGGGAAAGGAAGGTGATATTCCAAACCTGCTCGCACGGCGTAGCTGCGCGGGCCGATTTTTTCTGTATCGAGACCGCCGCGTCCAAAGGCGTCGAGCATAAAGGTTTCGAGCGCGGGGCCGGCTTCGCGTTGGCCAATCTCGCGCTGGAGCTGGGCAGCGGTCTCGGCGTCGAATGAGTTGAGCTCTATCAGGCGATCGCGCCCGTGCGCCAGTTCGTCGATGAGCTCGTCGTTGTATGCGCGACCGCGTTTGACCAGCGCGTCTATTGGCCCGTCGTCTTCGGCGAGCAGGGCCGCCTCCAACTCGGCGTCAAACCGACTTTCGAGCGCGGGGGCGCCGTGCCAGGGCTGCGAAAAGATGCCGAGCGCTTCGGCGTACCAGCGCTGTAGGCGCTCCTGTGGGGTGTGAGGCGCTGCGGCCGTGTGTAAAAAGACTTCAAAGCCCTGGCCGATGCGGTCGACGCGTCCGATGGCCTGCTCAAGGCGGTCGGTGCTGGGGGGCAGATCAAATAGCACGAGATGGCGGGCGACCTGAAAGTTGCGTCCCTCTGCGCCGATGGGCGAGCTGATGGCGAGCTGGGGGCCCTCCTCGTCGAGAAACCAGGCGGCCTGTCGGTCTCGTTCGATGGAACCCATGCCCTCGTGAAAACGCGCTATGCGCGACTGCGGCATGCCCAATGCGTTGGCTAGTCCTTCGACGCGCGTGCGATCGCTGCAGAGCACGAGAAATTTCTCGTCGGAATGATCTGAGAGCAGTTGCTGGAGCCATGGTATACGGGCGTCGCTCTGCGCCAGCGAAGGGGCTCCATCGGATGTGCTCTGCGCGGCGATAAAGGCCTCGCGCTGCGCGCTGGCTGCGCCCTTGGTAAGGGTAGCGTGGCAGTGAGTGCGGCGCGGAAAGCCTGGGATGCGGGCCCGCGTGTTG
The DNA here is from genome assembly GCA_964011675.1 of uncultured bacterium. GTDB lineage: Bacteria > Latescibacterota > UBA2968 > UBA8231 > UBA8231. The sequence continues at coordinate 3,535 of CAXGPR010000137.1, read as the reverse complement.
CGAAAGGCGACGCGACCGATTCCGTGCAGATCGAGCAGCCGGTCGAGCAGCTGCTGGCGGTGAGTCCGGTCAAGGTCGTTTAGGGCGTCTGGGTCGGTGCCCAGTCGGTCCCCTAAGAGGGCTATCGAAGCCTCGTCCAAGGGCTGGTCGTTTGCGAGCGTTTCGGCGACCTCGGCGAGGGCGCGGTAGTGCGCCATCTCCCGCGCGTAGGCGTTGTAGTCGTGGAAGCGCGCCGGGTCGAGCAGCGCGAGGCGATGGAAGTGAGCGCGCTCGCCGTCTCGCGTGGGCGTGGCGCTCAGGAGCACGAGGTGATCGGTCTGTTCGGCCAGCTGCGCCGCTAGGGCAAAGTCGCCGCTGTCCGGCTGCAGGTGGTGCGCCTCGTCGATAAGGACGATATCCCACGCGGTCTCTGTAAAGGCTCGGCCGACTTCGATGCCGAGCGGACAGACAAAGAGCTGGGCGTCGAGCAGCTGCTCGGGGAGGTCTTCGCTCTCGACGTCAATGGTCCCCTCTTCGTAGGTGTCCGATCCCATGACGCGCAGCACGAGGTTAAAGCGCAGATAGGCCTCGGCCAGCCACTGGTGGACCAGCGCTGGCGGAACGAGTATGAGGGCGTTCTCGACGCGGCCTGTCAGCAGCATGCGGTGCAAGATGAGCAGTGCCTCGATGGTCTTACCCAGGCCGACTTCGTCGGCAAGCAGCACGCGCACGCGCGACCGCTGACAGGCGTGGTAGGCGATGGACAGCTGATGGTCAAAGAGGCGGATGCGCCCCCCAAAGAGGCCGCGCATCGGAGAAGCGAGCAGCTGGTGGCGCATCTGCAGGGCGCTGTGACGCAGATCGAACGAGGCGGGTGGATCTACCTGCAGGCTCTGCAGGCGATTTTCCGGTGTCGAAGCGTCGAGCTCGGCGTGCAGGTCCGTCTCGTGCAGGCGCTGTCCGTCGCCGCAGTAGACGAGTAGCCCGTCTACTTCTTCGACGGCTTCTATAGTAAAGGACAGGCCCTGTTCGTCTCGTACGGGCTGTCCGACGCTCAGCTGCACGCGCGACAGGGGCGGATCGGCCGTGGCGTAGCGCCGCACAACGTCGCGCGCGGGAAACGCGATCACGACCTGGCGGCCCTCGACGACCTGAATGCGTCCAATGCCCAGTTCGGGTTCGGTCGTGCTCTGCCAGCGCTGGCCCGGAATAAATTCGCTCAATCGGCTTCCCCGCAGGCGGCGACAAATTCGTCGCGCGTCGTGGTATAGCCAATCAGATGCTCAAAGTTGCGCAGCGTGATGCGCTGGATCCAGCCGCCCTCGGGCAGGCTGTCGTCGCGCGTGTCGGGCATTTCGATTTGGCCGGGCGCGTTGGAACAGTCGCGCAGCAGAATAACGCGATAATTGCGTCCGACCGCTTCGGCACAGGTGTAGTGCAAACAGGCGCGGCGGCTGTAGCCCACGGCAAAGAGCGTGCGGATGCCGCAGCTGCGCAGGTACTGATCTAAAAAAGTGTCGTGAAAGCCGCTCCAGATCCATTTGGGAAAGTTGGGCTCGTCGTCCCGCGGTTTTACGCAGTCGAGATACTCCGGTTCGAACGATGCGTTGTTGCGCCAGCCGGCCAGCGCATCGCCGGAGATTCCCTTGGTGCGGCCCCACACTTCGCCGACGATATTTCCCTTATTAGCCACGAGGCGCAGGTCGTTGTGCACGTAGGCTACGCGCATGCCGCTGGCGCGGGCAGCGTGCAGGGCCGGCGCGATCATCTCTTCGGTTGTCGAGTTAGGCGAAGTGCCATCTACGTCGACGACGAGCAGCGCGCATTGGTCGAGCGGTAGGCCGAGCGTTTCGTAGCCGTAGTCGTAGGCGCCAGCGTAGTCGCGGTAGTAGCGAATGGGTATATCGATCATTGTCTTATCTCCCCAAAGAAACAGATCACGGCATCCGTACGTTTGCATTACGCACAAAGTAAAGCCAAAAGGCCGCGGCGGCACAGGCCGTCAGCAGGGCGGCCGTTAGGAAAAACGCGGTCCAGCCCCAGGCGGAAATAAAAAAGCCGCCCCCTGACGCGACGAGTCCCCAGCCAAAGCCCATCGTCATCATGGACGCGCCGGACATGGCTGCGCGCCAACCGGGCAGCACCAACTCCTGATGAAAAAGCGTCAGTGCCGTCGAGCCAAAAGCCATGAGGAAGGCGATGCCGATGACGCTCAGTCCGGCGGCTAGCCAGTGCGCGACCAGCGCAATAGGCACGATGCTCAGGCCGAGGAAGATCGCGGCGCCCACAAAGGAGCGCGCGTGTCCCCAGCGCGTTAAGACGGCGGGTGCACCCAGCATCAGCACGGCGGTAGCGAGCTGCCCTAGCGAGGTGACCAAGCCGATGGTTTCGGTCGACGAATCCAGGACGTAATCCATATAGACGCTGTAAAAGCTCTGGCCCGCTGACACCGCTACGATAAAAAGCAGGCTTATCAGCCCAACAGCCAGCATGTCGTTTAGCGGTCTCGCGCCGCGCGCTTGGGATGCGCGCGGCGTTTTTTCTTCCCCGCCTTCTTCGGCTAAGACTAAGCATCCTAGTCCAGGCAGTAGGAGCAGGGACGCCAAGAGCATTGGGGCTACGTAGCAGAGCGGATCCCTTTCGTCTAGCGCAAAGAGCGCTGCGCTGAGGGCCGGCAGCCAGCCTCCCAAAAGTGCTCCGGCAAAGCCGGCCAGTGGCGTGAGGATGGCGCGGGTGGAAAAGACATGGGCGCGCTCTTCGGACTGCGTAACAGACATCAGGTAGGGATTGGCATTGACCAGGTAGAACGCGTTGCCCCATTCGCGCAGGGCGCAAAACGAGAGCAGCCATATCGGCTGCCACGCCGCCGGTAGCAGCGCGCTTAGCGCGAGCATAGCTAACCCGAACGAGAGCACGCACACGCCGAAGATCATGGGACGGCGGCTGCCCCAGCGCCGACCGGCGGCGCCGGCTGGCAGGCTGAACAAGGCAAAGGAGAAGGCTCCGGTTGAGATAAAGACGCCGATAAACTCGACGCCGTAGCCCATGCGAAGCAGGTAGAGACTGATGAGGAGGAAGTACAGTCCGGTATAGCAAAAGCCGGTGGCTACGGCCGATACCATAAAGAGGCGCACGTCCCGATTGAGACGCGCCAGTGCGCGTGGAATGGGAATGGGCACTAATTGCCGTGATAGCCCTGCCGCGCCCATACCTTTTGGGCCAGTGCTTTGGCCTCGGCAGTGGGCTCGATGTGTCCCTCAAGAGCGCTGGGCGGTTGGTCGGCGCTCGCGCGACCTGGGTCGGGCGACCAGTGGTCTTTGGCGTATTTTCGCCGCACGCTTTCCCTGCGGAAGTCGGGCACGTCTATGGACGCTGAATCGCTCAGGGCCGAGCGCCAAGCCTGAATGCCGACAATGCTCATGTCGATGCCGCGATAGACGTCGAGATAGGGCGGTTCGTCGCGGCGGATCGCCTCGGCGAAGTGGTAGCTGGTAAAAAAATCGCCGCCGCCGTGTCCGGCGCGCGTAGCGGCTTCGTGGTGGGTGGGAAAGTCGGG
>CAXGPR010000136.1:0-7110 GCA_964011675.1 uncultured bacterium | reverse complement strand
CCTTGCCCATCCCACTTTGCAATGTCGTAACCAGGCGCTTTGCCCACTGCCTCGCGATCACGTGCGAATTGGTTTCCTTTAAGCAAGAAATCAATCATATCGCGCGGCACTTCGCCTTCAACCCCACCACGCAAATTGATAGAAATAGCACTGTTCAAGCCCCACGGAAGCGGGAAAGCTACACCGCTTAACACGAACGGAATAAAGAAACCAAAATCGGTATTAAACTTCAGGCCTCCACTAGGTATATCGCTAATAATATCGTCTTTATCTCCATCGGAAATAAAGTTGCCATTATATTTATTGTAGTCGCTTATACTGACACTGTTATTTTCTAGAATGAAAAACGCTCCCAGATCCAGTGGTAGCGATAAACGTGGCCCGTCTTTAAGTGCAAGATTTGCCGGATTCCAGTAAATAGACTCTGCTCCACGCGCCATTGCACCATAGGCCCCCGCGATACCCATCGCACGCGGCTGTGTATCTCCGTAGCCTGTGGCAATAGCCTCACCACTAGTGAGAAACAGGGCGAGCGCCAAAATCAATCCATTCGTTTTCATCGCGATCTCCTTCCTATTCTACCAGTGATTCGTCAAGTAAGAGTTCAACTTCTAGACCTGCTATGATATTAATGAAATCTGTTCCAAGTACTTCTACTTCTTCTCCCGTAGATGGGATAGTAACGCGGACACCTGAATAGAGACTACCGGTGTCATCGTCTTCCAGAATAAATTTCACAACATCCTCAGCAGTGAGTGCTATCTCTCGTCGCACAGTTTCTGTTCCGCTTGAGTAACCATCAGCACCAACCGGAGCTGCCACCGCTTGAAAAGGATCGCTACCAATATTAGGTACTGTGATTATTGGGTCAGTATATATGGTCTCCGGTGTGCGTCCGACGTAGAGGCGAACACCGACGCCCAGCGGAATGCTATTCTCTAGGTCCGTTATAACCCGAGCTCCCACAAAATTGTTCAGTATTTTGTTGCGAATCTCCGAGTCCTTAAACGTAATGTCCTGCGCTTCTGGTTCGATTTGAGTATCGTTGAGCACACTCAAACGCGGCGAAGTCCGAAACACCACGCTGTCGATACTTACCCATTGTTCTTGGGTGATAACCTCGTCTTCTAGCCCATCGCCAAGTTGAATAGAAGAAGAAATCGACATGTCTGTAGGTAACAGATTGAGAAAATCTGTCAGGTCAGTAGGTGAAATTGATAACTTAAAGTTAACAGGATCAGAAGGGTCACCGCGCTCAAAGCGCTCTTGAACAAGCAACTCTCCTCTTTCCCCAAACGAATTAGTACCAACAACCTGTAACTCTACATCTGCCAAGAATCCGACAGCACTAGTAACAAAAATATCCAACGCTGTTTCGCCAATAGCCACATTGTTGAGGCCGTCAGGAAAGGCTACCGACTGCTCAACAGAAGGCAGATCTAAACCCACTCGATTTATCCGACCCTGAACACGCTCAAACAACAAATCTTCGGTGATGGCTTCAACCTTTAACTCGCCCGTAGAAAAAATTTCCAAAGGACGGTTAGATTCAAACGTTGCGACTGTATATGACAATCGCAATTCTAAAGGGTCAAGTGGCGAAAATTCGGTGTTTTTAAGATCAAAACGTACTTCCTGTGTCTCACCTGGGGTTAATTCATCCACTAAAAAAACGCTTGGATTACCATTGACATCTTTCAGGTCATCAAGCCGAAGCTCAACGGCCATGATTATTTCGATGTCGTTTGTAATTCTTAATACTAATCCTCCCTGCTCGATAAGAGCACTTGTAACTTGGATTCGATCATCCGGGAATGATAGAACTTGTGAATCAGAAAATTCCTGCTGCGGTATTACCGCAAAAGCGGACGAAACCAACAAGTCACTCAATGTAGCCTGTATTTCTAAACTCGGGTCGCCTTCTATTAACACATTTGTAGCCTGAGTAGTAGCACCCGTAACAGCGATCGATAAATTGCCAGAGATTGTCTTGCCTGACAATACAAACACGCCAGAACTTGAGCCACCGTTGGGTGCCACTTCACCCAATTCAACCGCATCTACCTCAACACTACCATTACCGACATCGATTAAGCTTAGGCGAATTCCTTCCAAACCAACAGGTAGTCCGTTACTAAAATCAATTACCAGACTACCTTCTTCAATCGTGAGCGACGTTACGTTTTCTAGAGGAACATCTGCAGAAACATCCACATCGCCAGAAGGCAGCAATGGTAGAGTAACGCCGGATTCTACCTCTTGTCCCAAAATCTCACTCAAAGCAACGCTTATAGGCGGAGCCGATTGACCAGGAATGTTAAGGTTACCTATCTGCGTAGCAAAACTATTAGCCGTCGGAGTAATCTGCAGACGGTCACCGACGTCTTCTCGTCCGACCTCGCTACTGATGCGAATATTCATACCACCTGTGGCATCATTAATCTGCAAAAAATCGCTGCGATCACGAACGATTTCAGCAATCCGCGTGCTGTCGTTCGCCACAGGAATACTAATGACAAACTCTGTACTGGGCGCACTAGGCGGCTCCACAGCACAGCCTGATACAAAATAAGCCAAGCACAAACCGCCCAGCACGCCCATGGTACGGCTCGGTCTATGCCAGACGCGACTATTGCGGGTCATCGCATGTCTCCTTCATCTGTCATTGTGCATTATTAAAAATGCGTTTTGTTTAACAGCAATAAGCACGAGGTCAGCGTTGCCCTAATTTTTCTTAGATGCACGGCGCAGGGCTGCAACCTTATCCGTCTTCTCCCACACAAACTCGGCCAGTTCCCGACCGAAGTGACCGTAATTTGTCGTTTTCTGGTAGATCGGACGCTTTAACTTAAGACCGCGCACAATACCGGCCGGCGTCAAATCAAACGCTTCTTCCACCCAAGCAGCAATCAACTCATCCGTATCTACGCCCGTTCCATAGGTATCAACCAGAACCGATACAGGCTCTGGAACACCAATAGCGTAAGCTAACTGCACCTGGCAACGTTCGGCAAGCTTAGCCGCTACCACGTTTTTGGCCACATAGCGCGCCATATAGTGTGCGCTGCGGTCCACCTTACTCGGATCCTTACCCGAAAAGGCACCACCGCCGTGCGGACACATGCCGCCGTAAGTGTCGACGATGATCTTACGCCCCGTCAGCCCGCAGTCACCGTGCGGACCGCCTACGACAAAGCGTCCCGTCGGGTTGATGTGATATTTGGTGTCTCTGTCGAGCAGCTTAGCAGGAATCACCTTCTTAATCACCTGATTAATCATATCGCGTTCGATGCGCTTGTGAGTCGCATTGGGACGGTGCTGAGTTGAGATAACAACCGCATCGACTCGCTTCGGCTTCCCGTCGACGTATTCAACCGTCACCTGAGATTTCGTATCCGGCAACAGGTAGGAGATCTTCTTGCTCTTGCGCAGCTTGGTCAAGTGCTGTAGCAGCTTGTGAGATAGCGTAATAGGCAACGGCATCAGCTGACGCGTCTCTCGGCACGCATAGCCAAACATCATGCCCTGATCACCCGCACCCTGCTCTGCGTGCAAGCCTTCCCCCTCACTTACGCCCTGTGAGATATCGGGAGACTGCTGATCAAGAGCCACCAGCACGCCGCAGGAGCGATAATCAAAGCCATACTCAGGATCTTCATAGCCAATATCAGCAATCGTATCGCGCACAACTTGCTGAATATCAACGGACGCACTAGACGTAATTTCGCCTGCTACAACGACCTGCCCCGTCGTAACCATGGTCTCACAAGCTACGCGTGAATGGGGATCCTGCTCTAACATAGCATCGAGAATCGCATCTGATATCTGATCTGCGACCTTATCTGGATGCCCCTCTGAGACAGACTCTGATGTAAATAAATAGCGTGACATTGCGTATACTCCTCTATTTCTAAGTAGTAATTTCTGATAAATCACTGATATTGAAACGACCCCAACTGCCCTTAAGCCGTGACTGAAATCCGATCAGTGAATCTTCTACAAGTGCATTTTCGACTGCAGCCTGTTCACCGACAATAGTATTGCGCACCACCGAATTGCATACACAAGCTTCAGCTCCCACTGATACATACGGACCAATAACAGACGATTCTACTTGCGCCGATGAATCGATATACACCGGTGGAACAACTACAAATTGTCCGTCTGTGGCGGTGACCTCATTGCCTTCTAAAAGGTGTCGATTTGTTTCAAGCATAGTTTCTTTTGTGCCACAATCAAACCAATTATCGACGGAGAAGGACCCCAGATTAGCACCCTCTTCGACCATCATTTGTAGCGCATCTGTCAGCTGATACTCACCGCGACTCCGCTTTTGGTCATTTAGTAAACCGTCGAGACAATGATACAAATGGGACGAGTCGCGAATATAGTTGACGCCGACAATTGCCTGATCAGAGACAAATTCACCTGGCTTTTCTACCAGCTTTGTAACACGGCTACCCTCTCGGACAACAACGCCAAAACGACGCGGATCATCTACGCGCTTTACGCCCAACAAACCCGAACCACTGTCGGTCAATAGACTAGGCAGGTCAGCACGAAAAATCGTATCTCCATACACCATCAGCATTGGATCATCATTAACGACCGCGCGTGTCAGCGCAATTGCGTGCCCCAAGCCTAATTGCTCTTCCTGCTCTACCCATTCAACCTGGTCAAAATCGCGACGTGATTGAACATAATCGACAATACGTTCACCCATATATCCGACAACCAGAACAATTCGCCGAACACCCAAGGGGACTAATTGATCGAGTATATGGCCAATAATCGGCTGACCTGCAACGGATAAAAGAGGCTTGGGACGCGTGTAGGTGTGGGGGCGGAGTCGAGAGCCAAAACCAGCCACCGGAACGACGGCCCATAGATCGTTCCGGCCAATCATTCTCTTTGCTCCGATCGCATCCAGTACGGCAGCGATTCCCCGGCCACTTCCTCAAGATACGCTTTGACTTCCCGGCCGGTTTCCATGCGCAGACAGACATCAGCCACCCTACGCGCCTGTGCACTATCAGTCGAACGAATAATCTCTTTCACCTCTGGAATAAGTCCCGGGCTCAAACTGAGACGGTTGAGCCCCAAACCAATCAGCAAAACCGTCGCCAGAGGATCACCCGCCATTTCGCCACAAATATTGACCGGTTTCGCATGAGACACGCCCGCATTAGCAACGGTCTTTATCAGCTGTAATACAGCCGGATGAAATGGGTCGTACAGAGAAGCAACTTTGCTGTTTCCACGATCAACGGCTAACACGTACTGGGTCAAATCATTGGTGCCTAAACTAAGGAAATCACAGTGAGGTGCAAAACGGTCGACCATGAGCGCTACCGATGGCACCTCGACCATAACGCCCAGTTCAGCATCTTCGCCAAAGGCCTGCCCGCTTGCGCGTAGCTCCTCTTTAACCTCATCCATCAGCGCACGCGCACGCACGATCTCCTGCGTGTCCGAAATCATCGGCAGGAGAATACGCAATTTCCCCAGATTGCTCGCTCGCAGTAAAGCGCGAAGCTGGGTCTTAAACAGATCAGGCTCGTCCAGACAGATCCGCAACCCACGCCACCCCAGAAACGGGTTGTCTTCAGTCTTTACGTCGAGAACGTGGGACAGCTTATCTCCTCCCAGATCAATCGTGCGGATTGTAACGGGAGCAGGAGCCATTGCTTCCACAATTTTAGCGTATGCTTGAAACTGCTCTTTCTCCGAAGGAAGGCGATAGTTTAAATAGAGAAATTCCGTTCGGTACATTCCTACGCCGCGGGCTCCATTATCAACTGCGAGCTCAATCTCTTTCGGCAAGTCAATATTGGCCAACAGGGTAATGGAAAGACCGTCTAATGTTTCGGCGGGGAGGTCTCTCTTTGCATCGAGATCGCGACGATGGCGCTGCTGCCGACGCATCTGCGAACGATATTCGCGCACGACGTCGTCACCGGGACAAACGTGAACAACTCCTCCATTGCCATCGACAATAGATTCGCTTCCTGATTCAACGCGGCTCGAACCGCTGTCCGTACCAAGCACAATCGGTATACCCAGTGAACGAGCGATAATTGCCGCGTGCGAGGTCGTACCGCCAGCATCAAGCACAATTCCTTTGACTTGCCGACGCTCTAACTGCACCATTTCTGAAGGCAGGAGATCGTGGGCAAACACGATTACATTCGAACGAAAGCTTTGCAGTCCGTGCGTCTCACCGCCGGCCAATCGCACTAAAACCCGGTTTTCAATGTCGACCACATCGCTCAAACGAGAGCGCAAATACTCGTTCTCGATCTGTCGAAACATTTTCTTCATTTGCTGTAGCGTAACTGAGAATGCGCGTTCAGCCGAGTAGAGTTTCTCGCGAATCCACTGCTGGGTCTGCTCTTTGATCTGAACGTCTTCTATCATAGCGAGCTGCGCGTCAAAAATCTGCGCGAGCTCTTCCCCCTGCTCTGACGCTACCATACGACGAATTCGACGGATGTCATCGCCGGCCATGTGCAGAGTATTGAGGAAACGTTCTATTTCGGCATCTACTTGGCTGGTGTTAATACGCCGTCTAGATATAATGGCCGCGCCTTTGCGATGGATATAGGCACGGCCCATGCCGACCCCCGGTGCAGCAGCAATCCCCGAAAGCATATAGTAAGGCGAAGTCACACCGTATCCTCAAAATTACTCTGCATCAGTGCAGCGATCTTTTCAAGCGCCTCAACTTCGTCCTCACCGTCCGCCGTGATTGTCACTTCGGCTCCGTTTTCCGCCGCAAGCATCATAACACCCATAATACTCTTACCGTTGATGTGAGCGACATCACCTTTAGACAGCGTAATCTCGGCGGAAAATTGCGCCGCTTCCTGAACAATAAGCGCAGCAGGACGCGCATGGATACCCAAGGAATTTGTGACAACAACAGTCTTATTTATCATTTTTACTCAGTTTCGTAGAGAGCCAACAACTTGTTGCCTCGCAAAGCTTCCTCGGCTCCGTGCTCCACTGTTTGCTACCTGTGTACGACATAACACAGGCAACCCGCCAACTCAAGCAGCACGCGCAATCAGCCCTCAGCAACGTGCACGGCCGCACTCACTTCGCTCAGCC
>CAXGPR010000135.1:0-7144 GCA_964011675.1 uncultured bacterium | reverse complement strand
CGCTCTACGCTTTCCCTATACATTTCTCGCTCCGTACTGCAGTGCTAACCGTGGCATAAATCAACCTTTTAATTTCATGCACGTATTGTAAAGTATTGTCGCCGCACTGCAAACTGGCTGTCTGCGCTATGAAAAGGAAGATCCAGCACTACCCTTACCTCACCTTCAGATACCGCTTTACGATAACTGCGCTTTCCTTCCGTCCCATGAAGCTTGCATTACCCGAAGAATATTTTCACCAAGAATTTTGCGAATATCTGCATCATTGTAGCCGCGCTGTACTAGCCCCACTGTTAACAGAGGCCAGTTCGTCCACTCCAAGCTCTGCTTAGCCTTTTCAACGGGCCAATCGGGCCGAGAATTGGCAGGCCAGAACCCTTCAAAGCGCGTGCGTCGACGGCTACGGGCAGGCACTTTATCCCATTCCTCATGTGCTTTAGGAGGAACGTAAGCGCGATCCGTTCCAATCGTAATGGATTCGGTTCCGAATTTTTTAGCTACGTAATCGACGTGGTCGAGAAACGCGTTGATATCACCACTGCCGCCTAAAAAAGCAGATATACTGCAAACGCCGATCGTTCCACCCCCATCGACAATAGCACGCATCACGTCATCTGTCTTACAGCGAATGTGACCAGAAAGAGCGTGTGCACCGGAATGACTAGCAACGATCGGTAAACTCGATGCATTGGCGGCATCTATACCAGTTTGCCAGCCCGAGTGCGCCACGTCTACTACGACACCAACGCGATTCATTTCACGTATCGCCGCACGTCCAAAATCACTCAGACCAGCATCCGTGGATTCTGAACAACCGTCGCCAAGCATATTGCGCCGGTTGTAGGTCAAGTGCATCATGCGCACGCCGAGTTGGAAAAACACACGGACAAAACGCAGCTCATCTACCGTAGACTTCCACTCCTGCGCTAGGGGCACACCGTTAGCCGACAGGTAAAGACTTCGCTTGCCAGCTCGTTTTGCCTCAAGAATAGCGGTTGGTGTAGCGGCGCGCACCACGGAGTCCGACAGCATATCCGTCACGTAGGTGAAATTACCTAAGCGTTTGAGCAACTGCGTCGGCATCTGACACTCTTCACCGGCATTTTGTAAAATGCAATCAACGCCAGCATAGTCAAAAGCGTCGATATACTGGGCCCGCAAGTGAGCATCCTCGGCCATGCGCATGAGTAGCATTTCCTCCATCACTTCACCCACTTCCTCATCACCAGCGCCTTCTTCTATCAAACGCGCTATGGCATCACCGTCGACAGCCGCCCGCGGCGAAAAACCATAAGACTCGAAAACCAACGCTTCTTTGTGCAGTGCCAAACCGCGCTCTAGGTCCGCGCTTGACGGCTGTAATATATCGAGCGCTACCTGTCGGGAATTTTCGACCGCTTCATTCATGCCCATATCCTCTATTGCGTCGGCGAAGGTAAAATGACAGCTTGTACACACTGCATTATAACAAAAGGGTGTAGACGTGAAAACGTGGAAGAGAGAGCCCGAATTACGGGCTGCGCTAGACGATGCCATACCAGCCATTATCGCTTCACAAAAACCCAACGGACAGTTCGGGACGGAACCGTGGATAAGCACGGACCAGAACGTGCTCATAGCGCTGGCGGCTGCTTGGTCTCTACCCGATAGCGCACACTATCAGAGCGAAGAAGTTTTACGATCGATCGAGCATGGCGGGCTGGCCATACGCGATGCGCAAGACGAACGCGGGATGGTGCTATTTCGCAAGAAAGACCACTCGACTTGGGGCCAGATTTACATGCCGTGGGTCTACAGCCGATGGGTGCGCACCTTCGCCCTTGTCCGCGAGTCGATGAGTGACGAAGCCCGCACTGAATGGGAACGTGCGCTGCTGCTGGGCTACGAGGGCATCGCACAAGACCAACTACAGCGCGTGCACAATATACCAGCGCACCACGCCATGGGCCTCTACTGCGCTGGCCAGGTATTTGAACGCGAAGCATGGTGTAAGCAAGCGCGCGATTTCCTGCACCAAATAGCTGATGTCCAAGCGACAGACGGCTGGTGGGCCGAGCACGAGGGACCCGTTGTAGCCTACAACCTCGTCTACGTAGATTCACTCGGCGTATACTACGCCTTGTCGAGCGACGAGAAAGTACTAGAGGCCATAGAACGCGCCTCACGTTACCATGCCGCCTGCGTATATCCCGACGGCTCGCTGTTGGAAACCATAGATGGCCGCAACGCCTATCACACCGGCGTGCGCTTGGGCAACGCCGGCTTTTCACACACGCCTGCTGGTCGCGGGTTTTTGGCTCAACAACACGCGCTCTTTCTGCAGAGGGGCGGCCGTTTCGACGCCGATTACGCCGCACTGATGCTACTCTATGGAACCGACGGCGATATTGTCGAGACTTCGGCCGCACAGCAACAGCACATCCATCGCATGAGTGACGACGCACTAATCGTACGCCACGCCCCTTGGTACTACTGCTTATCGGCTTTTACCGCACCGCTCACGCCCAACCGCTTTGGACAAGACCGGCAAAATTTCTTCAGCCTGTACCACGACGCCGTCGGGCTGATCTGCGGCGGCGGTAACACCAAGCTGCAGCCGCTATGGAGCAGTTTTAGCGTCGGCGATACATCGCTGATGTACCACGTGGCAGGCGATGAGGATCCCGACTTCAGCGCACGACACGGCCTACGCCACGTTCCGGACCGGGCGGAGCTGGGCGACAGCGCGCTACACCTACACTACGGAACCGTGGAGTGCAACATCGCAGTGCGCGTTGTAGATAAGCACGAGATGGAAATCGATCTGTCGACTAGCGTTGGAAACAGCGAGCAAGTTGCGGCTCACCTAACCCTTTTAGCGCACTTGGGCCAAGCGCTGCACAGCGATAAGGGCATCTGCGACGCGCTCGGAGAAGAAACGCTCGACTGGCCAGATTCCCTGTGGATTGCACACGCCGGATGGCACCTCGACTTGCCGCCCAGTGCCCGTGTCTACTGGCCCGTCCTACCGCACAATCCCTACCGAAAGGACGGGACAGCAACCGTTGAAGAAGCGCGCATTGTCGTTGTGCTACCCTTTGATGAAAACTGCACCCAGCACAAAGTGACGCTGCGCGTCACACATCACGAATCGCCGCGCTCTCCGTAAGGACCCAGATCGGGATCGACAAAGGCGCGGTGAAAATGCCGTCCCATCAAGTAGCGCACCTCGAGCTCGACGTCGCGCAGATAAAGGGTCGGCGTCACGCCCGCATCGCGCGCCAACAACTTGACGGAAACGACGTTGTCTCCGCATACTGGCCACGTGTCCCCGTCAAGGCAAAACACATACCAATACCCAGACCCCGTTCGGTAGCGCGGCGCGCTCATTCGATACATCTCGTTGATGATACGCATTTGACCGGCAGGCAGCTCTACTTCGTTTAAATAGAAGCGCAGAGCATCTAGCTCGGTCGCATTCATAATGCGCAGCCTCAGCAACACTTTATCAACGCGGCCCACAGATCCCCAACGAGGCAGGTCGTCTTCCACCCTAAGCGGCACCCGCGCGCGCTGACCTACATGCAGATCTGACGGCAGTGGAGCGGCTTGGCCCGGCTCCGTCCCCGGCACTGGATAGCGCTGCGTTGCCGTCGGCACGGCATAGATCTTGTCCTTAGGTGCCATGATTTCGGGATAGGGTAGCTCCCGTAGCGTCTGATAAAACGGCGCTTCATAGGGCCACATACCAAACCAGTGCGCCAGATACAGTCCGTCCACGCCCTGCTGCCACGCATTATGTGCACAGGCACGAATCATCTCTGGCGTCGCCTGCCCCAACCGGTCCGAATCAACGAGCACGTGTATGGCGGCATACACTCTACACGTCGCATCACGCGCCGCGGCGACCAATTCGCTCACGTCAAGGTTACTGTTGATATTTTCTGGCGTAGCAAAAGTATCGCCGATAAGCGCATCCACTAACCCATCACTTAGCCACGTTTCCACATCTAAACCAGCGCTCTTACAGCTGGCCAAGCGCGCCGGCACACGCACGACCAACTGGCGATCCTGACCACTCTGCCGAACTATGGAACTGACTTGGACCATCCATTCCGTCATAAGCGAAGTCCCCTCGACCACCTCATCGGGATGAAAGTAGTAGGGATGGTAATTCATCTGCAGTTCAAAACCCGCAATATCGTATTCCTCACAGACTTCGCGGATCAGTCCCAGGCGTTCCTCCCGCACCGAGATATGGGTAAAGTCGAGGCACGTAAAGCCTTTCCACTCAGGATCTAAGATCCCCTTACGACCGATCTCCAAATGCAGATTGTTAAAGCGAAAGTCCGAGCAGCGACAGTCTTCTTCACGCGAACCGCGCGGCACCTGTATTAACAGTTGCGGGTAGACGCACATGCCCGTTTGCCGGGCGCGCTGACAAATCAATGCCAGCGGATCGTGGCCCTCGGCAATAAGCTGTGTAGCATTTTGATGTGCGCGGCGAAAAATCAGGTGCGGCCACTGCTCCACGTTGTGTCCCCACAGCTCGCCAACCTGCGTATCGTGCAGCATCGTGCGACCATCACCCAAACAAAACACGAGCACGTCGACCGGCGTACCGGCTAACTCGTCTACGGCCGACTGATACTCCTCGACCTGAATGGGCGGCTCATACATGTAGATCAGCGGATGACGGCCGTCGTTTTCAAACAGGATTACAGGTGGATTTGCGCGCATAGTAATCGCTCGTCGAATAGAAGCATGGAAAAGCCTCTAGCTGCTGGGATTAATTGGGTTTATCAAAAAAATGAAGGATACACCTATACTTTCATGAACTGAGCTACGTCCACGCACTGGCCGCCGAGCCGCGACGATTCCCACGCAGCTAACACGGGCCCTAGCGAGTATAGCGCGTCGCGGTAGTCGCTCATTAGGAGAGAGGCGTCACCCGCGCGCACTGCTTTGGCGAAAACGCGATCCTGCTCGTGCCAAGGATCGTAATCATCAGCTTCATAGACCACTTCACCATCAGCAACTAAACGCTCGTAGCCGTGTAGTGAAAGAATGCCTTCTTCACAGTAGATTACAAACCAAGGCTCACCGCCCGGCATTCCCTGCGAACCCGTCTTGCCACCTGATGACACAAAACTCAATAGAGCCGTCGCCCCGCTGTCAAATGCATAGTGGAGCGACGAAGACAGCGGCAGCACGTAGGGTTCGGGTTGATGGTAGAACGCTTGGGCCTGCACGACCTCCAGACCGGTCATAAAGCGCAGATAGTCCGTCGCGTGCACACCCCAGTCCAACGCGCGCCCACCCGATTTATCGATCTCATCCCACCAACTATCATGCACGCTCCCCGGCAAGCCGCCAAAGCTTTGAAAACGCATGTGCACAACTCGTTTGTCCGCGAGCCACTTTTTTGCCTCCTGAAAGAGCGGCCGATAGCGCTCACGCACACCCACAGTTGAAACGACGCCCCCGTTGTCAACGGCCTGTTCAATACGCCAGCCCAGCGCCATGTCGAGCACCTGCGGCTTTTCACTAAAGAGGTGTATGCCGCGCTCGGCAGCAATGATTTCAACATCGGTTCGCGCAAAAGCTGGCACGATGGAATAGAGCACGTCGAGCGATTCCTTTTCCAGCATCTCATGTGCATCATCGTAGGTCCGCGCTTCAGGGCACAGCACCGCTGCCCCGTGCATCGCTTCAGCATTGACGTCGCTCAGGGCCACCACATCGCCGCCCGCCGCCAGCACGCCGGGAATGCGCGTACTCTGAGCAAATTGGCCACAGCCATAGAATCCCACGCGCATCTTTTCTCTGTTCATATGCATCTTCCTATCTATGAAGTGGATGTGTTTTACAGGCCTGATATATCGACTAAGTGCTTTTTACCACGATGCGTCTCTATCCACGTCTTGAAGGGCACATCTGCATCTGTCGGTTGCCACCAGCCCTTCACGTCGACCCCATCGCCCATTAGCTGCCGGCGAATCGAATCGCATTGAGCCAATATTTCTACTGCCCGGTATGATCCGCATAGCCCCGCTGTTGGGCACGCGCGTATCGCTAAACCAAAAACTCACCTTGTAGGACGAGCGCGGATGCGGTCGCTCCATCTCGCGGACAGGACGCCCGTTGTCCTGATGCCAACTGCCCAAATTGACCTCGGAGCGCTCTGCTTTGGGCGGATAGACGATCAGATGTGATATGTAGTTCTGTATGTTCCAGCCGAGGATGTCCCACGCCAGCGGAAAAACTTTGTTGTTGTCGGGCAAATCCAAGAATAAACCGTCTTCAACGATGGTGCGAAACTTGGCCATAGTCTGATGCGGTTTCAGGCCGTGCGCGGCGCGCTCGGCGGCGTCAACGCGATCGATAGCCATCGTCATCTTCTCGACCTGATCCTCCGACAAGGCGTCGTCGATAACTAGGTAGCCCCATTCGTCGAAAAAGTCCAGCTGCTCCTTACTCGCGCAGTGCTGTGACCAGTTTCTCTCCATAACAATTGCTTTTCCCTCTTTAGCTAACGATAAATGAGTGAAATAGATTAGCAGAAAGAAGTATACCCAATGCGGTGATCAGATGAGGCGCAAACTAAGCAGATAGGCATCGAGAGACAACCTCAGTTAGGCGTGCACGACGTAGTGACTGTCCGAAATAAACCGGCGTTTCACAGCTTGGTCTCAGACTTTCTTGTACCTATATTGCACTCAGTTGTAGGTCCGTCACGCCGCTTTGCGGCTCGGTCTTCTTGTTCAACGATCCAGAGAAAGGATGCAGGCATGGCCGAAGAAGAAGAAGAATCATACGAAGAGGAATCGTACGAAGAGGTCTCTGATGGAGGAGACGTCTACGAAGAAACGGGCGGCTCGTCTGACTCATTCACCGAGGTCACACACCAATCGTGGGGATCGCGTCTACAGGAGCAGGCGACTCAGTCCCTCGTTGGGTTTGTGCTATTTCTAGCTGCGTTTCCCCTGCTGTTTTGGAACGAGGGCCGCGCTGTCGACGGATACAAAGCGCTTGAAGAAGGCAAGGGGGCTGTCGTAGCTGTAAGCGCTGAATCCGTGGATTCAAGCAACGACGGCAAGCTGGTTCATTTCTCCGGCGATGCCACCACTGATCAGCTGTTAAGCGATGCAGATTTTGGCATTGA
>CAXGPR010000134.1:0-7299 GCA_964011675.1 uncultured bacterium | reverse complement strand
ATCAACCAGTAGAAGTCGATCAACCAGTAGAAGTCGATCAACCGGCGGAAGTCGATCAACTAGCAGAGGAGCTGACTCCTCCAGAGTTGAACATGGACCCCGAAGATAGAGCGGATTCGACGGTAAATGAACCAATTGAAGCAGCAAGGGATACGCTGGAATATAGTCCTGTCGTAGCCTGGTCGCTGTCAGCGTTTGCACCGATTCAATTAGAAGCAGGAACAGAAGACTATGTCGATTTGAGGGATGTCGTTCGTGGAATTGACCCAAGTTATTTGGTCTGGGAAGTGCAGGCTGGGCGAAGCGTATCGGTGCATATCTCCGATGGGGCGGTTGTGGTCAGCGTTGATTCAACGTTCTCCGGTCAGACTCGCATCGAGTTCACCGCTTCAGATAGTCTGGGACATCGGGAGAGCACCTATGTAGATCTCGAAGTCTCTCAGAAACAGCCGGCGTGGACGTTGAGCGATATACCCGATGAGACGCTGATAGAAGGAGATACGCTATTTGTTGATCTAAACCCGTATGTAAATGTTCCGGTGCGCTGGTTGGTTGCGGGCGGTGAAGGATTGTCCATCAGTTGGGTTGCAGGTGGGTTCCTGCTTAGTGCAGTTGATGGGTTTAGCGGGCGTAGCGCGATGATATTTACGGCCGTGGCGGCAGACGGTTCGCAGGCAGCAGATATTGTGCGCATTGACGTGGTCGGAGCCGAGGAAAGAAGCAAAGAGGAGGGCGAGGGGGCCACAGTCTCGGTCGTCTTGCCCGAGTCCACTCCCAGCGAGCTAATGCTGCGAACGTGGGATGATATTACGCTTTACGTCGGAGATCTGCAGGAGACGCGGTCGTTGGACGAACTCGTAGTGGATGGCGACCCAGCTCTTGTGCACTGGTCGCTGCGCGGAGGCGTCTTTATCGATGCAGAGATCACGGGTGATCGTCGCATTCGGCTGGACGGCCGCGGGGCTCAGGTGGGGCGCGAAGTGTTTTGGCTGACCGCTAACCGAAATGGTCAACGCGGGGAACGGTCCGTCGGGATTCAGGTTCGTGTACGACCTATAGCGCTGCGCGTTCCGGAGGTGCCCGTTTCTGTGACACCGGAGGGCGTTGATTTGAATCAGTTTGTGGACGGAGAAACGATCGGCGTTCTATGGAAGATTATAGCACCCGAAAGCATGTGGATCGAGGAGAATCGCCTTTTTACAAATGCGCCACTAGGCGAATATACAGTTCTAATGACTGCTCGAAGGGGTTTGGATCCTCCGCTCGAATTTGTGCTCAATGTGAGCGTGCCAGTCGCTGGAATGCCCTCTGAAGGTGAGCTGGAAGAATCGACCGAGCCTGCTCCCCAAGAAAAGGAAGCGGAAGTAATAAGCGAAGAGACTCTGCCTCTTCTGCGGTGGGCTTTGCCCGATCGTTTTGAAGTCGAAATGGGCGGCTCGGGCCGTTGGCCGCTTCAGGTAAGAGACGGCAGTAATTTTGACGATGCCCTCTCTTTTTTTCTGCTATCTGAAGAGGCTAATGCGTCTATAGAAGGAACTGATTTAGTGGTCGTAGATGTCCGCTCACCGGTGGCAATCTCGTTGTTGGTCGTAGATGCGTACGGTAGAGAAGATCGCGTTGAGATATCTGTGATTCCCGTAGATAGTCGACCGCCAGTGGTTGATTTACATGGTCTATTGGTCGGTGATGGTATGGTGCGTTGGACGATTCTGGCCGACGAGAAAATTGGATCGGCGACGTTATTACTGGACGAGGGGCCGCTCGTTCCCGTCGAGCGTGGCGCACGCGCTGTGACCTGGCAGCATAAAATAGACGAAGAGTGTTCAAGCCGTCTGAGGGCGGTCATTGTCGATGAGTCGGGTAATATGACAAAGGTGGAGCGGACCTTTCGCGCTGGCATAGTCGGAGCAGGACGTGTTCTCGAAAGCGCGGATGGAGCGTTGCGGGTGCTAAAAAGTGGACCTGCCATGCAGCTTCTGATTTATCGGGCAAAGGGAGCGTATCGCATCGAATACGCTGGGGAACATGAAGTGGAAATTGTTCTCGTTGCCAGTCGGGTCGATCGCGTCTTGACGTTTGAGCAGGAAGGCTTCCGGACAGTGCTGCCTACTATATGGTCAGGGGGGCGACTGCGGGGTCGTGTGCAGGGAGCGGGGTGGCTGTCGATGGCTAAGGGTGTTGCTCAAATAGGAACGTCGTTACAGCCTCGTTGTTTCCCCAATCCGTTTAACGCCTCTGTCACGGTTCGGCTAGATATGCCTGAGGCGGGTTGGTTAGAGGTCGACGTGTATGATATGCTGGGGCGTCCCGTGCGCCAACTCTTGGCAGAACAGCGCTCAGCTGGACCGTGGCACGCCGTTTGGGACGGAAGAGATGAACGAGGGCAGGCGGCCGCAAGTGGGCCCTACTTTATCGTTATACAGGCTGCAGGGCAACGCCATAATATACGGGTTATGCTGCTGCGATAAGTGAGAAGGGGAGACCTTTAGCGCGTGCTGACTACGCAAGCAGGCGTCCTATTTTTTGCATTGCTCTCTGAGGTGCACAAGATGGAACGGCGTTTGCTATTCTCTGAGGTGTAAGGCGAAAAGGAAGCCGTACCAAACGGAGGATCAGGGTCTATTTTGACCAAAAAACGCAATATATGGGATAGCTTAAACAGGGCGAGCGCCATAAAACGGACGGGTTGTAGGAAAATTATTCTCTGCCCGGAGCGCAGTATGTGCCGTCGGAGTATGCGGTCTGAGCCTGTGAGGGTGTTGAGATATGCTTTTCTCATCAGCTTGCTGGTATTGGTTTCAGCAGGGGCTCAAACGGTTCAAATCACCCCCAGCCAGTTGAGCTTGGTGCCTCTAGGAGGATTGGGAGATGATCGCTATTGGCAGCAGCTCGTCGTAACCTTGGCCGCAGATGATTCGGCTAGTGACGAAGCCATAACCATTACAATGCCACCAGGCCTGGGCATTGCGGACATGGATGGAGACGGTGTCTTTGCAGACGAGGTGCGGGTCGTATACGAGGCTTCGGGAAATGAAAGTCCAGGCTTTTTTGCAGCCCTCTCTACGAGTCCAGATCGCATTGTAATTGGCAGCGATCAGGCGGCAGCGGCAGGGGGCAAGGTCTACGTCCAGTTTCCGTGCGTGATGGCCGAAGCAGTAGGTGGACATATTGCTGACTTTAGAAAATTCGACTATGAGTCGAATGAGTACGCCTCTTCTTATGGCCCTATTTATTTTGCGGATGATGCAGAAATAGATTTAGTCGAAGGCCCAGAGGTCGGCTTTGTATCAGTTGCTGACTTTTCTACGCTTGGTTCAATGCAGTTGGTACGCTTTACTCCCTTTTTGGCCGCAAATTCCGATACGCTTGCAGAGGCCGTAGGCCATTTTTTTCCATCAGAAAATCAGGTTTTAATTGAGGAATTGCCCGATCTCGTCTTTGATGGAGGTCGGGTGTCCACCAGTAATATGCTGGGCGGAGGTGATGGAGATGATAGCAACGATGTGGACTACCGCTTTTTCTTTTCGGCAGTTAGCGGTCTGTCGAAAGTAGATGAGACGAATGGAATAGAAGCGCATATCTCGACCGGCGATGTATACGTAGAGCGCGAGGGAATGCCCAGATCGGTGCGTTTAGATATAAGTGAACTCCCAGCAGGTCTGTACTACTTGTATGTTATTGCTTCTCCCACGGGTTCGGTTCCTCTGGCCCAGAGCCGAGGAATTATTGTGCGCCACACGCCGGAAATAACCAGCGTGGGGCCGGAAATGGATAGGAATGTAGATTCTGGTTCGCTATACGACGCCGATGGGATACCGAACGGCAATGGATCAGGTCAAGTCTCTATTGATTACGCCGTTTCGGACGTAGACGATGCCCCGGTAGTGGCGCTCTTTTATAGCGAAGCGGCTGAGCGAAGTGTTGTAGACGTCGCCACGGATGCTGCAGGGAGCATTGAACTGACAGGCGCTACTGCGTTGACGCCAACAGGTCTCACCGAGCAGGTGGGCACCTTCACGTGGGATGTGCAGGTGGAAACGGTTGTCCCTTCGGGATCCTATTACATCTGGGCAGTTGCTTATGACGGGAAAAGTAGTGCCCTCGCACGGAGTGCCGGACAGGTGCACGTGCGTCATTCACCTTTTCTGCGGTTGGACCCTTTAAACGATCGGGCTCATGTGAGCGTGGATACGGTCCACACTGGCGGCCTGTATCCTCAGCGCTACGTCACGTTTACTTGGGGTCGTAGCGGTATAGACGGGGATCGTGACCTCGATAGTGATGCTACGATCGAACTTTACTACAGCCTTGAACCTGCCGGAGATGAAGGGCTGGCCATACCAGATGGAACTGATGCGATGCGCATGGCCTTTGATGAGGGGCGATCTTATCTGATTCACGGCAACCTTTCGGAAGATGCCGATCGACGCGTGGACAACCAATACGTCTGGGATCTGTGGTCCCTCGCTCAACGCGGTGATCCAGTGCCGGCAGAGGGCCTCATTCACTACGTATACGGGCTTATAAGCGACGGTGAAAACGGGCGACTTACCCAGATGAATGGTGGGTATATGAACGATGCGGGTTCGCAGCTGATCTTAGCCCATCCCCCTTCTATTTTTCCACAACAGCCGGCTACGGATATCTCTATCGCATCCGGACAAACGTGCCGAGTCTCTTGGCAAGATGTCGACTTGGACGACGATGCGCGGATTCGTGTGGTGCTGAGCGATCTCGATCTGGGCACCCATCCTCTGTACGACGAACTCAGTGGAGGGGCTAGTTACGTAATAAACTCTGCCGATGGGCGTGCGACGAATGCGGTGGATAGTGTCTTTGACCTGAGTGAAGATTCAACGGTCGATCATTTGGATGTGGGTATTGACCACCTAATGCGGGGTCTGTCCACAGATGGGCCCCTTGTCGAAGGGGAATATGCGCTCTACTTGGCGATTACGGACGAGGATACCTTCACGGGAGCCCAGTGCTGGAAAGTGCCCAGCATTGTGCGGGTGGAAGCACCAGTTGAAGAGGAGCCCACGTCGCGTCCAGTCGTCCTATTGCCCGAGCAATTTAGTATGGCCAACGGAGGCCAATCTCAGGTGTTTGAAGTTCGGATTGATGCCGATGCAGGCGTCGACCTCGTGCAGGTCAGTTTTGGTCTCGATGCCGAAGCGTTTGAAGTGATTGATCAAGACAGCGTAAAAGAAGGCATACAGCCGTTTGTTATTGGCAGCGGTTTTTCCAAGGCGAAGATGGTAAATAATCGACTCGCGGGAGGGGACGGAACCCCTCAGATCCTAACGCTCGAGTACTTTGAGCCGCGCATGGAGGCAATTGAAGGGTTGGGTAAAGAGGCCATTCTCGCAACGTTTGCAGTGCGCAGTCTATTTGTAGAAGCGCCCACCACTATTGAGTTGGTCGTCGAGGACGGAGTGGGCAGCCTATCTCGGCTCGAGCGGGATGGTGTGCCGGTTGTGGAGTTGGCTGGAGGTCCCCTTGCCCGAGGAGAATTGGTGCCAGGACGAGGCATCATTCGCGGCAATTTAGTGCTTGAGGGACGCAGTGATATGACGGCTCAGGCGACGTGTACGCTGCGGGCGCGCGGCGATTATCGTCCCTACAAGAATGCGCTATTTGTAGATGCAAACGATCTCGATCTGAGTGAGCCCGGTGTGCAGATAGCTGTGGCGGCCGATGGAAGCTTTGAGTTGTCCGAAGTGCCGGTCGGCCTATGGGATCTGCACGTTGGCGTCGATGGGTATGTCGAAGCAGTGGCGGCTGATTTATCGGTTTATGCAGGAAACATAATAGAGGATGTTACGCCGTCTAGTGCACCCGGAGGCCAGCGGGCCCGTCTGTGGGGAGGGGATGTAGTGGGCTATGTGGACGAGATGGGAACCAATGTGGCAGACAACGAAGTGACGCTAGCGGATTGGGACTACGTGGCGGCGTATTTTGGTACGGAAGTGGTTGCGGATAACGGCAGCGAGCAGGCCGATATTACCGGTGATGGACGCGTTGATATAGCCGATTTATCGCTGGTTGGTGCCAATTTCTTACAGAGCGGCACGCAGCCGGTATACAAAGTGGGCGCCGATCGCCAGAGCGCATTGATTGCATATGAAGCTTCCGAGCAACGCGTATACGCCGGACAGGATATACGCTGGGCTATCCGTTCGAGCGGAGCGGAATCGGCGCGGGCTTATGCGCTGCAACTTCACTACGACAAGCGTGAATGGGAGTGGGTGGGCATACAGCCGTATGAGCCAACTGCACCCGCGTTATATGCCCTTAGCGATCAGCCCTATGGCGCCCTTTGGGGACGCGCTATGATCGGCCGAAATGGCACCCTCGTAGACGCCGAAGGAGGACTGGCTAATTGGGTTCTGCGCGCGCTCGTGAGCGACCCAACTTCGCCGTTAATCCGCGTCGACGGACTGATAGACTATGCGGATCGGCCAGTGCCGACCGTCGTTCAAGGCACAGATAGAGGGGAGGGACTACCGCAGGCGCTTCGCTTGGAGCAGAATGCCCCTAATCCTTTTAACCCAGAAACACAGATCTCTTTCACCCTACCGCAGGGGGGTGCTGTTTCGTTGGAAGTATATGATATTTTAGGCCAACGCGTGCACAGCATCTGGGATGGTGTATTGCAAACCGGGCATTATACCATGGGGTGGAACGGACGGGATGGTCAGGGGCGAACCGCAGCGAGTGGGGTATACATATATCGCTTAGAGACTTCAGGTCAATTTATGGCTAAGCGCATGGTGCTAGTGCGATGAGTGCGATAAAGATTATGTGGGGACTCGTCCTGTGTGGATGTCTGCTTGGCGTTTCGTCGGTCGAAGCTGCGGTGCGCGCAGAGGTGCGTCGAGCAGATGGAGAGACCGTCTTCAGCGCAGAGCTAGGTTCGGTTGTCGATATGGAGGTGTTTGTCGACGGCGATGGCCAAGAGTTCACGGGGTATAGCCTTTTCATTTCGTATGACGCGCAAGTTTTTTCTCTGGTGCCGGCAGAAGTGGATGCCAGCGGGACGGAGGTCCCTTTTCACAGCGGTGAACTGCTGGGTGGTATTCCATTGGTAAACAGCATGCAGGAGGTTGGAAATCGCGTCTACCTGAGCTATGTCGAAGCGGCGGGAGGAACGGCGCGTGGGGGAGCAGCACAGCGTGGGGTGGCGGTGCGTTTCAAACTTCGAGTTATGCGCCGTGCGTCAGAGCCAACGGTTGCTGTCCGCTTGGAAGAGCGCGGCCATGATTTTAGATCGCACTACGTTACAATTGAAGATCCCGG
>CAXGPR010000133.1:0-7447 GCA_964011675.1 uncultured bacterium | reverse complement strand
AAGACCAAGCCGCTTACGCCTAGACAGCGTTCCATCGCCGAAATACAGCAGATGGCAAAGATCGGCCAGCGCGATCCGGAGCGCTTGGCTCACTTACTCATCACGATGTTGGGTAAGGAACGTGCAAAAGAAGAGGCCGATCGGCAGGATTTTGAGCAGCAGGTGTGGGATATTGTCCATCGAGAAGATGATAAAAAAGCGGACGCATCTGACGAAGGAGATGAGCCCGCTTCGAAGCCTACCTAATTCGTTTGGTAGATGCTTTTAGTCTATCGCATCGCAGATACCCTTCAAATAGTGCAAGCTGCCCGCAGCAATCGTACGTGGATCTGGAGTGAAGTCAAATACTTCTACGGACACGTAGCGCTGGTAGTCTAGCTCGTTGAGCGTTCTGAGCACGGAGGTGAAATCTGTATCGCCGAATCCCGGTCCGCGTTTGTTTGCATCATTGACGTGCACGTGATAGAGGTGCGTTCCCGATTCGCGTAGTAGCTGCGGGACTTTAATTTCTTCGGTTGATCCCGAACACACGTCGACCATTGTTTGAAAATTGGGATGGTTGATTTCGGCGACCATACAGCGCGCTTCTTCACAGGTAGAAATAATATTGGTCTGGTCTCTACTCAGAGACTCTATGCAGAGATAAACTCCGTGTTCCTCGGCCAAGTCTAGGCTAGCCTCAAAGGCGTCTCGCATACGTTGCCAGCACTCGGTTCGATTCCAGTCTTCCTGTAAATTGCGCTGCATAGGGGAGCCTATAATCATCACCTGGCCACCCAAGTCGCCGCAAAACTGTACGAGACTTTTGAAATAGCTTTTTGTCCGTTCGTAAATCGCCTGGTCAGGATGGGTAATATAGAGCCCTTCTGGACTAGCTAAAAGCCAGTGTAAGCCAACAATCTCAACGCCGCTGCGTTCGGCCGCAGCGCGAATCTTATCGCGCCTTTGAGCAGATATATCCTCGACGCTCGGTGCGATAGTGAAGGGGGCTATTTCGACGCCGTCATACCCTAGGTCGGCGGCATATGAAAAGACGTCTTCTACTTCCCAATTTTCGAAATATTCGTTACAGGTAGCGAATTTCATGTAGGGGACCTCCGTTTCTATGGAGTGTAAAATCGTTTTACATGGCTCTGTAGTGAGCATATTGTTCCTAAGATAGGGGCTGTCAGAATGCGTTCAAGTCTTCCTCGCATGTTGTCTATTTAATGGTGGAGATGGCCGAGTAAAATTGGGATTACGCGCAATGCCCTGTAATTGCCTCAATTGTCTCCTAAGCTTGACCGGCACGCTCGTTACAATGCCGTTCTTAAAGGAGCTGAACCATACGGCAGTTAACGTCTTGATTGGAACTGGGTCGGTGGTGGCTGAGAGAGCAGGTGTGCAGCCTGTTGAAAGGGCTTAAATTCTGCAGAGCTCTGGTTTAATTTTTGTTCTCTTGACTAGGGACGCCATGGAATGCATCGGACGTGTTGCCGCCATCTAAGCGGCACGTATAGTTGGTTTTCTTGCCGGGCACGTTTTGGACAGTCTCATATCGGAGTAGGCTGTATGAGTATGAGTGCGATTTTGCCTGGAATGGTTGGTTTTAAGGCGCTGTATAGCAGGGAAACGCGAGCCTATATACTGACCCGTGTGGCAATGGAAGAGTTTTGAATAGTCGCTGTACTATCGGCTGCAACGCGATCAACAGTGACGATATCATGCCGTTGGCCTAATCGAGTGAACCGCGAATTGACACAGTGCGGTCTACTCGATAACTTGGTCGCCTTCAGGTTGATTGTAACCCTTTGCGAGCGTAGTAGATGAGTAATCAAGACGAACGCCATTCGGATTTAAGGGATCGCCTGCGCCGCCTTAACGAGATAGGTGTCGCGCTCTCTTCCGTACAGAATGATCTCACTGCTCTCTTAGAGCAAATTTTGCTACAGGCTCGTCATTTTACAGGGGCAGAGGCTGGTACTCTATATCTGGTTAAAGACGATGTGCTAACCTTTGAAATTGCACAAAACGACAAACTGAATATCGCCTTGGGAGGACGCCACGGAACAATTGATATTCCTCCTGTTCCAGTGAACAGAGACAGCGTTTCGGGCTACGTCGCCACGACAGGAACGACGCTTAATATACCAGATGTGTACGCCAAAAGTGAACAGAGTTTTGAAGGACCTAAAAGCTATGACCGTATGACTGGTTATAGGACGCAGTCGATGCTCGTCGTGCCCATGCGCGACCACGAAGAGCAGGTCACAGGTGTGCTACAGTTGCTCAACGCACTCGACAGTGATGGGCAGGCACACTCCTTTTCGAAAGAGAATGAATCACTGATCGAGTCGCTGGCCTCTCAAGCCGCTTTGGCTATAAACAGAGTGCGCCTTATCGGAGATACGGAAGCCCTCTTTGAGGCCTTTGTGCAAGTGATGGCGACGGCGATCGACGAGCGCTCACCCTATACAGGGGGTCATATCCGCCGAGTGGCTGAGATGACCATGGTGGTTGCTCAGGCCGTAAACGACTGTGCTGAAGGTCCCCTTGCCAATGTCTATTTTGATAGGGCCGAAATGGAAGAACTGCGTATAGCGGCCTGGATGCACGATATTGGAAAAATTACGACGCCTGAGTGGATTGTCGACAAGCCGACCAAATTGACTACTATTTATGATCGCATCGAGACTCTGCGTCTGAGGTTTGCTCTTATGCAGCAGCAGATCCAGCGCTTGCAAGAACTCGGTCAGATCGATTCGGAAGAGGCGCGGCAGCGTCTGGAGAAGCTGGCTAGCGATCTGGCATTTCTAGAACGGGCCAACCTACCCGGTGAATACATGGAGGATGCTGATGTAGAGCGACTGCGCGACATCGCGCAGCAAACGTATGAACTTCAGGGGCAGGCGCATCCCTGTATAACTGACGAAGAGCTAACGAATCTCGTTATTCGTAAGGGAAGTTTGACCGAAGCCGAACGAAAAAAGATAAACGATCACGCGTCTATGAGTATAAAGATGCTCGAGCAGATTCCCTTTACGCGAAAGCTGCGTCGTGTCCCTGAAATCGCAGGGGCCCATCATGAAAAGCTCGATGGCAGTGGTTATCCCAATGGGCTAAAAGCGGAATCAATCGATCTCCAGTCTCGCATTTTGGCCCTCGTGGATATTTTTGAGTCGCTGAGTGCTGATGATCGGCCTTATCGATCTAAGCCGATGCCGCGCGAGACGGTCTTAGAGATCCTCAAAGATATGGTTGACGACTACCATATTGATCGCGACGTATTCGATCTATTTCTGCGTGAAGGACTCGCTGTGAAATTGGACGAAATTAAAGCGCAGATGGCGCGTGAGGCCTAAGTCTCTCCGACTTTCACCCACCTCTCTATTTTGTGCGCAGTTATGCGTGGGAAAGATAAAGGGATTAAGTCCATTGTCCCTTTGCCTATTTCGAGTATCTACACTTATATGGAAACATCTCGTTTTATACTTCTCTTGTTGTTGTTTGCAGTTAGCGCAGAGGGCGCTGTCGTGCGCACGGTTGATGTGGGCGCGGCGCTGCAGAAAGGAGGCGCGACCAAAGGACGTATGAGTGCCCTGGTCGTCTTCGCTCACTTCAACGATCAAACCGATCTGGCAAGACGCGCCGTACCGTCGTTCGCCTCTGACCTATTTGACGAACGTGTTCAGGGCAGCGTTACCCACTTTTATAGCGAAATGTCGCGCGGTCAATTCCGCATTGACGGCAGCGTGCTTCCCACTTGGTACAGCGCGCGGTCGCCGGCCAGCGCCTATATCCAACCTGTCGGCAGTTTCACCGATATGGCGCGCGAAATTATCCAAGACGTGGATAGAGATATCGACCTTGGGCGTTACGACAACGATGGCCCAGATGGTCTGCCAAACTCAGGCGATGACGATGGATACGTCGATTTTCTCTTTATTGTCGTGCGTAGCACGCCGCCCGGATTCATTATCGGAGAAGCAACTGGCATCGCCCGGTTGGGTCTGGGCAGTGACTACCGAAGTAACGATGTTTCGCTCTCGGGCGGAAACATACGAATTCGCGCTGATGGTTCGAACCGAGGAACTGGTGGTTCGGTGCAGCGGGGACGCAATTTCAATGAAGCCGTTGGCAGTATGTCTCACGAGTTTGGTCACTATTTAGGGCTGCCTGATCTCTACGATACCAGTGCACTACAGGAATCTATAAAGCCTGACGAAGAGTCGGCAGGCATCGGATATTGGGGTGTCATGGGGCATGGAAATCGCGGTTGGAACGAGCGCGGCGGCCCCAATCCCTTCTCTGCTTGGTCACTGGCACAACTCGGGTGGTTGGGTATTGAAAACGACCAGCTAACTGTCGTGGAAAGCGACCTCGATAATGTTTTATTTAACGATGTGAACGAAGACGGCAGCGTTTACATCCTCCGCGAGTCGGTTGGCCAACGGTATTATCTCGTTGAGTTTCGTCGTCGTCGTGCCAGCTATTACGAGCGCAACTTGCCTGCTGAAGGTCTATTGATATGGCGAATTAACCCGTTGGCTGCCGGCAACGAAAACGAGCGCAATCCACTGGTTGAGCTCGTGTGTGCGGACGGTCAGTACGCCGATGCTGGTTTTCCGCTAGGACAGGTGGCAGATCCGTTCAGCGGACGCGATAACTTAGATTTTTGGTCTGCTGACTTGGCCTATCGCGAGGCGTTTGGTGGAAATCTGGGGGATGAGGATGATGTGTGGGATGGGATTCGGTATACCGATTTTTGGGCTGCGTCCAATCCGGCTGCAGCTCCTGGGATTGCCGTGACAAACATACGCCCGGTTGGCGACCAAATGATGGCGGATGTGCGCGTGGCTGACCGTCGTCGAGCGGGTCTCGTAGCGCTGAGCCAAACGTGGAGTGATCGTATTGAAGTTGTAGGTGATCTGCAGGT
Source organism: uncultured bacterium (assembly GCA_964011675.1). Taxonomy (GTDB): domain Bacteria; phylum Latescibacterota; class UBA2968; order UBA8231; family UBA8231. The sequence goes on along the minus strand of CAXGPR010000133.1, from coordinate 2,532 downwards.
GGAACCCGGCGTGCGCTTGGAAGTGACAAGTGGTACTCGTATTGAAGTCGGACGGGATGTGCTCGCTACGGGAGAAGATCCTGAGCGCGTGGAGATTATTGTGCATGGACAGTTGGTATGCAATCCGACGGGTCGTGATAGCGTTCTTTTTACGTCCGCTGCACCGCAGCCGACACCTGGAGATTGGTCGGGTTTTGTGATGGGCGCGTCGGCGCGTGGATTCATGCGCCGCACGCGGATTGAGTATGCGGAAACTGCTTTACTGGCCAAGGGGTTGTCTCTACAGGCTGCAGAGAGTAGCCGCGGCGTGCAGGTGCTTACCCTAGATGAAGTGGAAATACTCAATGCCAGCGTAGACGGTATTCGGTTGCGCGATATAGAAGAGTCGCTACGCTTAAGCGGGATCAACATTCGTCACGTTGGAGGCGTAGGCCTAGCCGTTTCGGGACCGGGGTTGGTTCGCATAAATGGAGCCGTTTTAGAAAAGAACGCAGGGGGCGGTTTGCAGAGAGAGGGCGGCTATCTCGAACTAACGCAAAGCGTATTTACCGACAACGGACTGGGCGTTGAAGGGGGAGCAAATGTGAGGTTGGGACGAGGCGTCTTTGGCCAGGTGGAAAATAACCGCCTGTCGGGTGGAGTGGGCCTAGATTGCAATCAGTGCAAGGAAGTCGTCGTCAGCGATAATGTATTTGAGAACTATAGTGTAGGTTTGCGCTTGGTTAACTCTCGTCCGCGTATTTTCTCTAATCGCTTCACGGGAGGCCAGTTGGCCATGCATATTTCGGGAAGCGTCGTGCCGATTCGTCTCGATCTCAACATTGTTCAGGATAGCGAAGAGTTTTTGGTAAGTGAAGCAGATCCGCAGGTCGTCGCGATTAATAATTGGTGGGGCAGTGACGACGAGGCGTCGATTGAACAGGGTATGCGGGGGCAGATTAGGTGGAAGCCCTTTCTCGACTTTGACCCACGTGCTCCTCTTGATTTTGCTCTGGGCCAAAATTATCCTAATCCCTTTAATGCGAGCACGGTTATCGAATACCAAATCGGCATAAATGACCCTATAATAGGAGGCTATACCCGCGCCGTATTAGAGGTGCGCAACGTGGCAGGCCTGTTAGTGCGCCGTCTCGTCGATGAATTGGCCTCGCCGGGTTTTTATTCCGTTCGCTGGGATGGTCTTAATGAGGCCGGGCAGCCGGTGGCCAGTGGCGTATATTATTACATGCTGGACATCGGACCGATAACGCAGTATAACAAGCTGCTCTTTCTCAAATAGTCTGGTGCGGGGGAATAATCTTCTCATCTGATGCAGTATATGGCTTTGTTTGAGCCTATAGCAGCACGTGATTTCCAAGTTGGCATCTCCTTAGAAACGCAATATACAGTGCATGCCACTGCAAAGTGTGCGCATGCAAAGATTGCTATGTAAAAAGTAACTAACCACACTTAACCATAATATTTTAATAAACTTATGCGTATTGATGTCGATTATTTAGTCATGGGCAGTGGTGTCGCTGGCCTTTTTTTTGCTATTCAAGCAGCAGAGTGCGGTCGCGTTGCCGTAGTTACCAAGCGCGATCGAAGTGAGTCGAACACGCGGTATGCCCAGGGAGGAATTGCCGCGGTGATGGATCGAGCCGACTCCGTTGCTCGGCACACACGTGATACGGAGTCGGCCGGTGCGGGCATATGCCGCACATCGGTAGTCGAGTCCGTTATAGCTGAAGGGCCGGCCGTTATAGCCCAACTCGTGAAGTTGGGAGCACGTTTTACTCGAGATTCATCAGGAGCGCTTTCCCTTGCACGCGAAGGGGGACACGATGCGGCTCGCGTCGTGCGCGCAGACGATATGACTGGGCGTGAGGTGGCACGTGCGCTCGTGGCTGCGGCAGAAGCTTTGCCTAACATTAGTCTGCTCGATGAGCACATGGCCATCGATCTTATACTGGACGAAAGCGGTCATTGTTGTGGGGCGTTTGTTGTCAACGGGGAAACGGGCGCTTCGGGGGCCGTATATGCTGGTGCTACGTTGCTGGCGACGGGCGGATGCGGTCAGGTCTTTTTGCACACTACGAATCCACCTATTGCCAATGGCGATGGCGTGGCGATGGCTTGGCGTGCTGGGGCTCAAGTGGGAAATATGGAGTTTGTGCAGTTCCATCCGACGATGTTTCACGATCCGGATGGTCCAGCTTTTTTGATAACAGAAGCGCTGCGCGGACATGGAGCTATACTGGTAGACGATTGCGGATATGCTTTTACCGATCCGCTGGCGACGCGCGATATCGTGTCGAGGTCGATTGCCAGACACATGCGGGAGAGCGGCCGGACATGCGTTTATCTGGATGCAACGGGGTGTAATGCAGCAGATACGATAAGTCGCTTCCCCAACATATATCAGTATTGCAGCGAGCGCGGAGTTGATATAACGAAGCAGCGTTTGCCCGTTGTGCCCGCCGCCCATTATAGCTGTGGTGGTGTGTGCACCAACGAATTTGGTCAGACTTCTGTAGCCGGTCTTTATGCCGC
>CAXGPR010000132.1:0-7534 GCA_964011675.1 uncultured bacterium | reverse complement strand
CTCACTTCGCTCAGCCGCGCATGATTGTCTTCCACCAAACTACCCGTCACAACAAACGAAGCGCCCGCCTCTACCTTAGATCGCGCCGTTTCTGCATTGCGTATACCTCCACCCACAATCACCGGTAACGATATGTATTGTGCTACCATGCGCACCATTTCGTCTGGAACCGACAAATCCGCGCCGCTACCAGTTTCCAAGTATATCATCTTCATTCCGAGATACTCGGCAGCGAGCGCGTGTGCCATTGCGATATCATTTTTTCGACGCGGTAGCGGACGCGTAGCGCTCATAAACTCCACGGATGTCATATGCCCAGATTCGACTAACATATAGCCCGTAGGAATCGCCTCAATGCCGAACTCCCTTATCAGCGGCGCGGCACGCACGTGCTCACCGATTAACAGCTCGGGGTTACGGCCGCTAATCATAGACAAGAAGAGAATAGCGTCTGCTGTCGGAACGACTTGGCTAGCACCGCCGGGGAAACTAATAACCGGGATATTCGCGCGTGCTTTGATACGGGCAAAACACTCGGCATAGTGAGCTGTAAACATGAGGCTGGTACCGACCAATATAGCATCTGCGCCGGCTTCGATGCTTAGATCAGCGCGATGTTCTAACTCTTCTACAGAAAGACGATCCGGATCGAGAAGCGTCAGGTAACCTGCACCGCGACGTGCTCTAACCGAGAGCAAGTATTCGAGAACTGCATCCCCTCTGGCAAACAAGCGATTTTACCTTTGGCTCAACTGCGCTGTAACTATATCCGGAACGGCAACCAACGCATCGTCTATTTTTGAGGTATCGCGCGCTCCGGCCTGCGCCAAGTGCGACTTACCTCCGCCAGAACCGCCGGTCAGTTGGGCAACGCTGCGCACCAGATCGCCCGCCTTTAAACCGCGATCATTTATGAGGTCCTCTGTAACTACGGCAATAAACGACCCTTTACCGTCAAACTCTGCCCCGAGAACACCGACGCCGGACCCAAGTCTTTCGCGCAAACTATCAGCCATGGCGCGCAAGGCCGGTAAGTCTTCGACTTCCGTGCGACGTGCCACAACGGTAAACCCTTCTACTTGCAGAGCCCCTGAAAGGTCGTCGGCCTCAAAAGAAGCGATCCTACGGCGCAGTTCATGCACACTGCGTTCCAGCTCACGCTGACGTTCCAACAGAGTATTTACCTTTTCAGGCAACGCATCGAAAGGTGCATTAATTTGCGAAGCTAAACGCGCCAGTATATCTCTCTGTTGACGCACAGCGGCCTCGGCACCCCGACCTGTTAGCGCTTCTGCTCGCCGCGTGCCAGCAGCAATACCGCTTTCAGCTACAACGTCAAAAAAACCAATCTCGCCCGTAGATTTGACGTGCGTCCCTCCGCACAGCTCTAAGCTGTAATCACCTATGCGCACTACACGCACGTGCTGGTCGTATTTTTCGCCAAACAGAGCCTGGGCGCCCATCTGTTTAGCCCGATCTAACTCTTCTTCAAAAGTCTCGACCTCTAAATCTGCGCGCACGTTCTCATTGACCATTTCAACAACCTGCAGCAGTTGTTCGGGTTCGGTCGCTACAAAGTGAGAGAAATCAAAGCGCAAGCGATCCGGCGTGACAAGTGATCCCATCTGTCCGACGTGTTCTCCGAGCGTCTGGCGCAGCGCTTCGTGTAGCAGATGCGTTGCCGTATGGTTGCGTGCAGCGGCAGCACGAGCAGCGCCATTTACTTTCGCAGACACGCTTCCACCTAAGACCTCCGCTTGGCCGGAAACTAGATGCCCTAGGTGAACGATGCCTCCACGCGCTTTCTGCACGTCGGTGATTGCAACGGAGAAGCCTTCCCCTTCAACGAGACCTTGATCGCCGACTTGGCCGCCTGATTCGGCGTAGAATGGCGTTCTATCGAGGAACAACTGCACACGACCTTCTTCGTTTATATCGGCCCGCACTATTTCAGACTCCGTCTCTAGTTCATCGTAGCCAACAAAGTCTGAGTGCGCCGCTTTCAGCGCGTCGCCAACGCTCTCCGTCGCGCGGAAACGACCCTTTGTCGCCTGGCGCGCACGAGACCGCTGTTGGTCTAACTCGCGCTCAAAAACATCCATTTCCACCACGGGTATTTCTCGCTCTCTCGCTATCAGCTGCGTTAGATCGAGTGGAAAACCATAAGTGTCATACAGCTGGAAGGCGTCGCCGCCACTGATCTGTCCTTTGGCGCTAAAACGCTCAAATATCTCTAAACCACGGTCTAACGTCTTGCCGAAGCTCTCCTCTTCCGCACGCACGACCAGTCTGACATGCTCTTTTTTTTGAACAAGCTCCGGAAATACGTGTCCTAAAGTTTCGGCGACGTCATCCACGAACTGATATATGAAGGGATTGTTCTGATCTAACTGGCGGGCATAGCGGGCAGCTCGCCGCAGGATGCGACGCAAAACGTAGCCGCGCCCTTCGTTGGAGGGGAGTGCTCCATCTGCAATAGTAAAACTGAGAGCCCGGATGTGGTCTGCAATGACCTTCATCGGAACCGCGTGCTCACCGAGATACTGCTTGCCAGAAAGATCCGCAATACGTTGTATGAGCGGCTGGAAAATATCCGTTTCGTAGTTGCTCGGTACACCCTGAACAATACTGCTTATACGCTCCAGGCCCATGCCCGTATCGACGTGCTGGGCAGGTAGGGGATGCAGCACACCCGAAGCGTCTCTGTTATACTGAATGAAAACTAGATTCCAGAATTCTTCGTATGTATTGCCGTCATCCTGTAGAAACCCCTCTCGGCTCTGTTCGGTTATGTCGTCGCCATGGTAAAAATGAACCTCAGAACAGGGTCCGCAGGGCCCCGTCGCGCCCATTTCCCAAAAGTTTTCCTTGGCGGGCAGCCGCACAATCCGTTCGGCGGGCAGGTAGGCAGCCCACATCTCTTCTGCATCTTCGTCGGCTGGAACACCCTCGCCCCCTTCAAAAACCGTCGCCCACAGACGCTCTTTGGGCAATCCCCACTCTTCCGTTAACAGTTCCCAGGCCCAATCAATCGATTCTTTTTTGAAGTAGTCGCCAAATGACCAGTTCCCTAACATCTCGAACAGCGTTTGGTGACGCGGACTATAGCCCACTTCATCAAGGTCGTTGTGCTTTCCAGAAACGCGCATGCACTTCTGCGTATCGGCCGCGCGCACGTAATCGCGCGTCCCCAGTCCGAGAAACACATCCTTAAACTGGTTCATACCGGCGTTCGTAAAGTAGAGCGTTGGGTCATCCTGCGGAACGACGGGCGCACTAGGCACGCGCGTGTGACCCTTCCCCTCGAAAAAGCGAAGAAAACCCTCCCGAATATCCTTAGACTTCATCCTCTTCTATTTCCTTCCAAACGTGTTCAACAGATTCCCATGCCGTCTTTGCGTCATAGCCACGCCGCGCCAAAAAACCCAACATTCTGCGCTGTGCCTTTTCCCGCTCCAGCGAGCGATATCTCCACACCTGCTTGCGCAAGAGGTCGACTGCCCGATCGGGATTTCCTAACTGAGCCGAGTACTCAGATAACAATTCGTCAATTACATCGACGGCTATTCCCTTTCGACGTAGATCTTGGGACAGCTTTCGCGCACCAGCAGCTTTATCTATACGCGCCTCTATCCAACGACGCGCATAGGCACGATCGTCGACAAAGCGAAGGCGGCCTAGTTCGGAGAGCACTTCAACAATGACCTCTTCAGAGAACTCTTTCTGTTTGAGCCTCTGTGCCACCTCATGCGCTGAGCGCGCGCGCCTGCTCAGGTAGACCAAGCCAATCTCGCGCGCCTCTTGAAACGACGTCTGTGCCGTTCTATCACGCTTCTTCTTCCGTCTCTCCATCTTCGCCATCTGCCTCAACCAACCCCAACTCAACACACAGCTTCTGCTCAATCTCGTCTGCAATGGCTGGATGTCCAAGCAAGAAGTTCTTAGCGTTATCGCGCCCCTGCCCCAACCGCTCGCCGTTGTAAGAAAACCAAGCTCCACTCTTATCGACAAGTCCTCTATCAACTCCGATGTCTATAAGATCACCCTCCCAAGAAATACCGATCTGCTCCCCGTGAAAAATCAGATCGAATTCAGCCTCTCGGAACGGCGGAGCTACCTTGTTTTTGATGATTTTAACGCGAGTTCGGTTACCGATATCCATGTCGCCATCTTTGACGCGCGCAATCCGGCGAATATCCAAGCGCACAGACGAGTAGAAGGGCAGCGCACGTCCCCCAGTTGTAGTCTCTGGACTGCCAAACATCACGCCGATCTTCATGCGTAGCTGGTTGATAAAAATCAGACACGTATGCGAACGATTAATTGAACCAGTTAACTTACGCAGCGCCTGTGACATCAGACGGGCATGCAACCCCATATGAGAATCTCCCATATCGCCTTCTAGCTCAGCCTGCGGAACCAGCGCTGCCACCGAATCCACAACGATAATATCAAAGGCGCCGCTACGTACGAGTGTGTCTACAATCTCTAACGCCTGCTCACCGCTGTCGGGCTGTGAAATAATCAGGTTTTCCGTATCTACACCAATACGCTTGGCGAAGCTAACATCTAGCGCATGCTCCGCATCTATGAAGGCAGCCGTTCCCCCTCTCTTCTGCGCTTCACGCACTGCGTGCAGCGTCAACATCGTCTTACCTGCTCCTTCAGGACCGGCGATCTCTATAATACGCCCTTTGGGCAACCCCCCGATGCCCAGCGCTGCGTTTAACGCCAGAGAGCCGGTAGAAATTGATTCGATTTGCGCGACGCCGCCCTGATCGCCTAAGCGCATAATCGAGCCCTTACCATACTGCTTCTCAATCTGCGACATGGCCAATTCAAGGGCTTTTCCCTTATCGCTTCCGCTGTTGTCACTACGTCCATTCGTCTTAGCCATCGTTCTCCTCTTCGTATGGCATGAACCGAGCCAGGTGTATAGTGCTAATAACCCAGTCCCATTGCAAAAAAAAGCAGTCTCAGTATCAGGTTTCCGTATATACCCGCGACCACATCGTCCAGTACAATACCCCATCCACCCGGTAGTGCTTCTAACTGACGGGCCGGCGGTGGCTTGACGATATCCAAAGCACGAAATACAAAAAAACCTGCGATGGCCGTCCACAAACCCGTCGGTAAAAATGCGACCGTAACAAAAAAGCCTATTCCCTCATCAACAACGACGCGACCGGGATCTTTACCCCACTCGCGCGATGCAACGTCCGCCGTATAGACGGCTACAAAGAAGCCAACGACTAATAGCAAACACCATCCCAAAATGCTCAACGGAGCAGAAAGAAAGAAATGTGCGCAGTATAAAAGTGTGACTACGGCCGTACCTACCGTACCGGGCGCAATGGGGGCATAGCCGGCATAACCTAGCGTTGCGATCAATTTATACAGAGCGCATACTCTTCCCGTTAATTCTGCGGATCCGCACTATTTTTAAACGTGCTATAGCGAAATGCGTAGTGTAAGCCAGATAGAACTGTTAAAACGAGCACCGCGCCCATCAGTCCGTTGGCCAATAGCTCTATGAGCTTACCTTCAACAACAACGCCCATGTTGAAAAAATGCTCTGTCACCTGCTGAATACCAATGAGCAGGAGTAGAAAGATTACGGCAAAAAGCTGCACCGCTGTTTTCCACTTTGCAAAGCGCGACGTGATCATTTGTTGACCACTATACAACCCGTATATACGCATGATCGTAATGACTACATCACGCGTTACAATGGGGACAACTAACCAGAAACTAACGAGGCGATCAAAAACGAAAGCTACGAGCGCAGACGTAACCAAGACCTTATCTGCCAGCGGATCTAGAAAACGACCGATCGCCGTCTCCTGACCACCCTCACGCGCCAACTTCCCGTCGTAAAAGTCCGTCAACGACGCAATAGAGAAAACGACAAATGCCATGCTCTTCAAATACCACGCATCGGCAAAGAGCAACAGAAGAAAAACTGGCGTAAGGACAATCCGAGAGAACGTCAGACAGTTTGGAAGGTTAAGTATTTTGTGCCGATTCATATACTTGAAAGCCTAAATTATAGAGAAGATCGGCCGGCAAACGCATGCGTCAACGTAACGCGATCGGCTAGATCGAGATCCGCACCTACCGGCAAGCCGCGCGCAGGACGCGAGACCTGAGCATGAGGTGAGAGCAGTTGATGTAGGTAGCCAGCGGTAGCATCTCCCTCTGGACCTGCATTAAGCGCGATAATAACCTCGTTAGCCTGCACGCGCTGCACGCGCGCTACGAGCTCACCGATGCGCAGATCTTCGGGCGCGACACCCTCTAGCGGAGACAGCAAACCGCCCAATACGTGGAAAACACCTCGATGAATTTGGTTTGCTTCTAGCACCAAGACATCGCTCGATTCTTCGACTACGCATATGCATCGCTCATCGCGGCGTGCATCTCGACAAATTGCACAGCGTTCGCTGTCTCGCTCTGTGAAATTAAAACATTCTCTGCAATACTGGATACCATCTTTTGCAGCAACCAGCGCATTGGCTAGTAACTCGGCCTCTTCTCGCGGTCGCTTCAGCACGTGCAATGCCAGGCGCTGTGCAGAGATACGGCCAATACCCGGCAGTTTAGCAAAAGACGCGATGAGATCTTCTAGTGGTGCTGGACCCATGCATTCACCTCTTGCGGACGCATGTCAAACGATTTCCCCATCAAATGTATCCAAGATGGACTTTACGATTGGATCGCCCTCAGATGTCTCTATCTTTTTTTTTTCTCCAACTTCTTTGTTTTCTCCATCTGCAACTACGCAGTTAAGACGTAGAACATCATCTAACCGCTCAGCACAGATCGCTTCTATACTCTCCCGGTTCTTTACGACCTGAGCCATGGGAAATCGGTCATCTGAAACAAAACCCAGCTTAATCGACTTTCCTTCAAGAGCCAGTAGTCGAGCACCTTTTAAAAAGATCGCCAGTGCGGGTTGAACTGCGCGAACGGCATCAATGAGTTCATCCCAACGCGCAGACAGCTGTTCAAAACTCAGGCTACCCCGACTCGGACTATCAACCGAATGCGCAGTCTCTTCTGCCGTTGGTGACGGCACGGACAGAGCATCGGAGTGAGGCGGACCGGAAGCAGAAGATTCGACTGTTTCTGGCCGCGCCGGTACCTTATCCTCCTTGGGTGGGGCAGACGGAGTAGGTCGAAAACTTGGGCGAGATTCTTGAGTTGGCGTGGGCATTGGACGCGTAGAAATCGAAGCAGGGGGCTCTGTCCCTGTAGCGGAATAGGTCACAGTCCCCTCTTCCAATGCTTTGATTCTCACCAATAACTCGCCAACGTCAACAGCCTGTCCCATAAGAGCAAAGCGAACAAGTACGAGCTCCAAACGAAAGCGAGGGGACAGAGACCGCTTTAGCTCGCCTTCTAAATCCATAAGCACTTGTAGCATGCGCATGAAATCCTCAGTGGCGAATACAGCGCCAAGCTTCTCGTAGTTTACCTTATCTTCCTCAGCTACGTCTAGCTTCGCTGCTGATTCTTGCACTTTTGCGAGCAG
>CAXGPR010000131.1:0-7609 GCA_964011675.1 uncultured bacterium | reverse complement strand
GCAGATTCCTGTTGAACAGCTTTAGCATAAGACTGCTTACCGAGCCAGCCTTGCACATTGTAGCGTGCAGGAAGCGCCCAAAGAAACTGCCCGTCTCGCTCGCGAAGTTGGGCTGCTCGCATAGGCGTCATGCGCAGCAGAGACCACCCGCGCGGTCCGTCGCTCGAATAGACGATCACAGCACCTAAAGGCGGCGGTTCGCAGGGATGGTCTGTTAGGTAGTACTGCTCATCTTCGTCCTTCTGATCCACAAAAACGGGTGTTGCTTCCTCTTCTTTGGAAAAGCCCTCGACCAAGACAATATGACGATCGACGTAACGCACTAGTAGAACGCTTTCCGATAGTTTCTGAAGATCATCTGTCGTCTGCCAGCGAAGTCCCATCAGCGTGTCGCTCCACGATTGAAAGGGACACAAGCAGAGCACAAATAAAAATAGAGGGGCGCAAAACGCCCCTCTTAAGCGAGTCTTCACAGCAACCAGCGGCCTTTTATGAACGTTCGGAAACAGCGCGTTCCACATCGGGCGACACATCTCTGGCAGAGTCGTCTTCAACACCGCGCACTACGTGCAGCGCGTCTTTGAGCAGACGACCAGGCTTAAAATGCGTCTTGCGGCGGGCAGGCACATAAATTATCTCGCCGGTGCGCGGATTGCGCGCAGCAGGTTTAGGACGCGTATCTTTTACTTGAAAAACGCCGAAGCCGCGAATTTCTATGCGATTTCCCTCAATGAGACTGTCGCGCATCGCATTAAAGAGGCTATCAACCATTTCAGAAGCCACGTTTTTCTTGCACTCCGCACGTTCGCTGACCAAGAGTGCGAGCTCTTTTTTTGTTATTGTCGGCAAGATATATCTCCAAAGCGATAGATCGCCACGAGGCATTGGGGAAAAATGCCTTGGGGAGAACTCTAAAATTTGCTTAGTTATTGGGAATAATGATGTTATGAAACATAAAACGACCCGAAAACAGTGTCAAGAAAAATTCAACAAAATGCTTATTTTTTCAATGGGTTAGATGTCTTTTTTATATTCCTCGCGCATACCCGTCTATGCGTCCACCATCAATGGGAAATACCGCCGTCTCGTGAAAACGCTCCGCGCGCTCTACGACCTCGCCAGACCAATAAACGGTTTTATAACTGCTCTCTCCGTCGCAGTGGGCGGCCTTTGCGCGCAGGGCCCTATACTGGCCGATGCCGTGCTCTTAGCCGCGCTATCAGCGATATGGATAAATGCAGCTGGCAACGCGTTCAATGACCTACTCGACGTCGACATTGATTGCATCAACCGCCCTCAAAGACCTCTGCCCGCTGGACGCATTACGCTGCAAACCGCGGCTCTTTTTACAGCTTTTTGCACTCTTACTGGCATCGGTTTAGGCGTTGCCGTTAGCGCGCAGCACGCTCTATGGGCGGCCGGCATCAGTGCACTACTTGTGCTCTATAGCCTCTTCCTCAAAACAAGCGTACTGTGGGGAAACGGACTCGTCGGACTAATTTCTGCGGCAGCCTTTCCCTACGGAGCTCTGGCGTGCGGGCCTGTGGGCAGAGCCTGGATTCCCGCCGTTTTTGCGCTGCTGTTCCACTTAGGACGCGAGATCGTAAAAGACGTAGAAGATCGCAATGGGGACCGCCTGCGCGGAAACGGCACGCTCCCCCTTCGCCATGGAACGCGCACTGCAGCGCACGTTGCAACAGGGCTCTTTACTTTACTCATGGTCTTTACGCTCGTGCCGTTTCTCTACGGCCTGTATGGCAAACTTTATTTGTTAGGCGTGCTTACTGTCAACCTACTGATTATCCGCGTACTCTACGTGCTCTATGCCGCGGATGATCCCCCTTCAGACGGTCGCTTAGGGCGGCTTCTAAAAGTGGGCATGCTGGCCGGCTTAGGCGCCATTATCATAGGCGAGTGGATGCATTCCCTTTGAGTTTTCAGACCTCCGGTCTGATATTATCTGTTATCGAAAGACGACAAATATGAAAATAACCGACGTAAAAACTTTTCCCGTTTACCACAATCAGCGTAACTACACCTTCGTCAAAGTAGAGACAGACAAGGGCCTGTACGGTCTGGGTGAGTTTGGCCTCACATGGAGAGAGCAGGCCGGCCTGGGCGCCATTGAGCATATGAAACGTCATCTGATCGGCTTGGATCCCCTAAATATAGAGTGGATCTGGCAGCTCCTTTTTCGCGGCGACTTCTTTCCCGGCGGACGCATAAACAGTGCAGCTATCTCAGCTATCGACATAGCCCTATGGGACATCAAAGGTAAGGCATTAAACCAACCTGTATACATGCTGCTGGGCGGCCGTATGCGCGAAAGAGTCGTCTGCTATAAGGGCATTGGCGGACGCACACCGGCCGATTCTGCACGCTCGGCTCGACAACGAGTTGAACAGGGTTGGCTGTTTCTGCGCCTCTCCGTCATGGACCGCGAAGGAATCCTCGAACCTCGCACTGCCGTGCGAGACAGCGTGGCCCACTTTGCCGCTGTTCGTGAGGCAATCGGTCCGGAAATAGAAATTATGATCGACTACCACACGCGCCTCGACCCGCCCGATGCAATCAAATTGGGACGCGAGCTCGAGAAGTACGATCCGTTCTTCCTCGAAGATCCGTTGCGCTGCGAAAATCCGCAGACTTATCGACAGATTCGCCAACACATCTCTACCCCGCTAGCTGTCGGTGAACACTACGCGACCAAGTGGGAATTCCGTCAGATGATAGAAGAGGAACTGCTCGACTACGCGCGTATCGATCTGTGCATCGTCGGCGGTCTCACCGAAGCACGTAAGATCGCCAACTGGTGCGAGACGCACTACATAAAGATTGTACCACACAACCCGCTGGGGCCCGTGTCAGCTGCTGCCTGCTTACATTTAGATATAGCCTGTGATAATTTTGCCGTGCAGGAAGCAGGCTTAGTCGGCAGTCCAGTAATGGAAGACCTTTTCCCCTTGCAGATACCCTATGAAAGAGGCCACCTACTACCGCCGCAATCTCCCGGTTTAGGGATTGAATTTAATGAAGATGTAGCTCAAGCCAACTACGGCTTTCAGTGGCAAAACAGCCCACAGCTCCGTCGGAAGGATGGATCATTCACCAATTGGTAAACCAAATTTGAACGTGTATTCCAACTTATTGAACTAGGTTTTATGTCTGATAAAAAAAAGTTGATTCAGCCGCGAACCCTAAAGGGTTTTCGAGATTTTCCACCCGCCTTGGCCATGCCGCGCGAACATATGATCGACGCAGCAAAATCCGTCTTTCGCTCCTACGGTTTTGCCCCAATCGACACGCCGGCACTCGAATACAGCGAAATCCTCACAGGCAAAGGCGGTGAGGAGAGCGATAAACAAATGTACCGCTTTACCGACCACGGCGGACGCGATGTAGCCCTGCGTTTTGACCTAACGGTGCCCTTTGCTCGTTTTGCAGCGCAGCACGCACAGCAGCTAGGCCTACCCTTTAAACGCTATCACGTCGGGCCCGTGTGGCGAGGTGAGAATACCCAGCGAGGTCGCTACCGCGAGTTTTACCAATGCGACTTTGACACCATCGGCACTAATTCCAATACGTCAGACATAGAGACAGCACTAATCATACACGATATTCTCGCGGCATTGGGCTTTGAACGGTTTAAAATACACGTCAACAATCGCAATATACTAAGCGGCTTGTTAGAAACGCTCGGTTTAAGCGAACAGGCCACGCCAGTGCTGCGCGCACTCGATAAACTGGCTAAGATCGGCGCGGACAAAGTCGCCGCCGAAATGGCTTCTGCCGGACTTTCTGACGCACAGGCAGCACATATCCTTCAGACAGTACAGACCGAAGGCAGTAACCGCGCAGTCCTTGACCAACTGAGCCAACAGCTATCAGCGAGTGAACGGGCGATGGAAGGGGTAGCCGATCTACGCCAGCTCGTCGACGCATTTGAATCCGCGCGTATTCCCGAAAATCGCCTACGCGTCGACGTGTCCGTTGCGCGCGGCCTCGACTACTACACGGGGACCGTATACGAGACGCTACTTGACGATTTACCGGGCATCGGATCTATCTGCAGCGGCGGGCGCTATGACAACCTAGCGGCACTCTACACCAAACAGCATCTTCCCGGCGTCGGCGCTTCTCTCGGGCTAGATCGCCTGCTCGCGGCTACGGAAGAGCTCGGACTGATCGAGCAAATAAGCACGCCGGCGCAGCTATTCATCGTGCAGTTTACACCCGACGCCTTAGGGTCGTATATCGCTCTGTCACGGCGCCTCAGAGTAGCCGGCTTTGCCACAGAAGTTTCCGCCGAGGCAAAGAGCATGGGCAAGCAACTTAAATACGCCGATCGCAAGGGGTTCCGCTTCGCCCTTATCGGCGGCCCAGACGAACTACAGCGCGGCGTATGGCAGGTCAAAGACCTGCGCGGCGAAGGGAATGTAGAAGTAGACGAAGACGATTTGATTGAGCAACTACAGTCTATGCTCTAAACGCAATCAAACCGAATCAATCCACACATGGTATATCCACATCGCAGGTGCTGTGCAAGCATGCGCTACCAAACTGCATATATAAATAGGGAATCTATTATATGGCTCTGTTAACCTGGAATTTTGACTCGCAAACTTTAGGCATAAGTGCCAGCGCAAACGTCATTTTGCCTCAGTCTGCCGTCGAACGGGGAAAAAAGCTGCCGGTCTTATACCTGCTGCACGGCCTGAGCGATGACCACACCATCTGGCAACGGCGCACGTCTATAGAGCGCTATGTCGAATCGCTTGGATTGGCCGTCGTAATGCCAGCCGTCAACCGCAGTTTCTATGCGAATATGGCTCATGGTGCGCGCTATTGGGATTTTATTAGCGAAGAGCTACCAAGAATAGCACGATCCTTCTTCCCCCTATCTGACAAGCGAGTTGACACCTTTGTCGCAGGCCTATCTATGGGCGGCTACGGCGCGTTCAAACTGGCTCTCAACCACCCCGATCGCTACGCGGCAGCAGCGAGCTTTTCGGGAACGGTAGATATCGTTCAACGTATAGCAAACCCCGATAAAAGCGATCCGAATACACGAAAAGAAATGGAGGATATATTTGGCCCACCAGAGCCGGTATGGGGCAGCGATAACGACCTATTCTACTTAGTCGACAGGCTAGCCAAGCGCAAGCGGCGCCCTATGCTGTATCAGTGGTGCGGCACAGAAGATTATCTCTTTGAGCACAACGAGCGCTTCTATAAACACGCCAAACAACGCGGCGTCCGCGTATCCTATAGCAAAAGTCCCGGCGGACATACATGGGATAAGTGGGACGAGCAGATCGAAAACTTCCTATCTTGGCTACCCTTAAAAGAACGCACATGAGATGGACTCTTTCGTGCATAGCCCTGTGGGCGTTGCGCGGCTGTCGCCATATAAAAAGCTCCGTGCGTTCGGCCAATAGCGAATCGTTCTATGCCAGCCCCTACGCCGCATGGAATAATGAGCAATTGAAGAGGAATGGCGTATCCTTATTCGTAGGATACATACGTCAGACGCACATCCCTAAAGCAACGGTGGCTTAGCAATGGAACCAACTAATCTGCCCAAGATTGCTCTTGTCCAAATGGACGTGAAACCGGGCCGTCCCGACCTCAACGTCGCTCATATGATTCAAGCTTTAAACCGCGTACGCGAAGAGGGCGGCGAATTGGCCGTCTTCTCCGAGCTCTGTGTCAGCGGCTACATCCTTGGCGACCTATGGGAAGTCGATGCCTACGCACAAGACTTTGCCAATTATAGCGATGCAATCTGCGATGCCAGTACCGACCTGACCGTGGTCTTCGGCAACGTCGCCATAGATAAACAGTCTATCGGTCAAGACGGCCGCCTGCGAAAATACAACGGAGTCTATGTGTGCAGCAACGGCGCATACGTCGCTCGACCAGAAGTTCCACCAGGACTGCCGCAGGGAATCCAACCCAAAACCCTGCAACCAAACTATCGTTTCTTTGACGATGACAGACACTTTTTTTCGCTGAGACAGCTAGCCGAAGAGACCGGACAATCCCCATTTGATTGGATTCATCCCTATTGCGTGTCACTACGCGATGGACGCTTCTTCCGCTTTGGCGTACAGTTGTGCGAAGATATGTGGTGTCAGGACTATCGACACAACGGCGAAGTGCTCGATACGCTTAAGATCTTTAAAGCGCGCAGGGCCGAGGCCGTATTCAATCTGTCTGCTTCCCCGTGGACTTGGCAAAAGAATGACAAGCGCAACCGGGTTGTGCGTGAGATCTTATCCGATTCACCACTACCTTTTTTTTACGTCAATCAGGTCGGCGCACAGAATAACGGAAAAAATATTCTTGTCTTTGACGGAGATAGCACTGCGTATACACATCGAGGCGAGGCAACACACCGCATCCAAACCTGGACCGATGGGATCCTTTACAATACGGATCGCATATGCTCACCCCAACCGCAAAGCCAGCCCGAAGCCATATTTAACGGAATACTCACCGGACTACGCCATTTAGATCACATACGCGGAGCGGAAAATAACGTACTCGTCGCCGCAAGTGGGGGCATCGACTCGAGCGTCGTACTCTGCCTGCTCGAACAGGCCTTTGGTCCAGAGCGTGTTTACGCTGTTAATATGCCAACACGCTATAATGCCCAGATCACGCAAAACAACGCACGCGATTTATGTATGGCCTTAAAACTAGACTATCTGAGCTGTCCCATCGGCGACCTCTACAGCGCAGTATCAGCAAAGATCCAGGCGGTGGAATTTCCTCGCCATGAAGGCATATACACCCAATTAGTCGACGAGAACATTCAAGCTCGTATTCGCTTCGCCGACGTGATTTCGGGCATCGCGGCTAAACACGGCATGTTATTTACCAACAATGGAAACAAAACGGAAATAGCACTGGGCTATGCCACACTGTACGGGGACATAAGCGGAGCAGTAGCACCCATAGCAGACTTATACAAGGTACAAGTGTTTGATCTGGCTCGCTATCTCAACGAATGCGTTTACGGACGCGAGGTCATTCCAGAAAACATTATGAACGGTGAAACGGTACCGAGCGCTGAACTATCTGAGGCGCAGGATGTAACTAAAGGATTAGGCGACCCCATAAAATACGGCTACCACGACGCACTCTTACGACAGATCATTGAATATCGCTACACTACATGTGATTTCATACAGTGGTATATAGAAGATCGATTTCTCGACCGACTAGAATGGAGTCATGCCGAACAGTTTTACAGTTATTTTGAGCATGCACAGGCTTGGTTAGACGACTTACAGTGGGTCGAAAATCAGGTGCGCATTAACTTCTTCAAGCGAATTCAATCTCCCCCTATTATCGTTCTCAGTAAGCGGTCCTTTGGTTTTGACCTGCGAGAAGCACAACGTCCAGCGTATACCCCTCGTATACTAGAGCGTCTAACGACTCAGTTACAACGGAAAAAATGGAGTTAATAAAAAAACGCCCGCTCAACCGAGCGGGCGTTTTTTTATTAACTTCGGCTACTGTAAGAGCTACTTCTTCTTAGCAGCCTTTTTCTTAGCAGGTGCCTTCTTAGCAGGTGCCTTCTTAGCAGGTGCCTTCTTAGCAG
>CAXGPR010000130.1:0-7917 GCA_964011675.1 uncultured bacterium | reverse complement strand
AAGAAATTAGCCGACCTTGAGGAGCAACAGGTATTAAAAGAATACGTTACCGCACTCAAGGCGAGCGGTGCGCGCAACGCAGAGGCTATTGGCGCTTGGCGTCTGCACTTAGGTCCCGAACCCTGGCACCAGCGCGTATACGATGCTATCAAAGGAACGGAGCGCACGGTGCACGAGATCGCACGCTTTGTCGAAGAGCGCTACGCATATTGAAAATGCTTATTGGAGGGATATAAATAGGGGTCGCACTACTCGACCATTGCAGAAATCAGTGCCCAAGAGCACATCAGAGGAACCGCACAAAGAGCCCAACCGATGCCATACCCGTAGTCGACTTACACCGACGTGCACATCACCTTCTTATCTTTATGGCATATTCATCTTGGCCTACCAGCAGAGGCTTTCCCCAACCCCACCAATCGTCGGCCCTTCCACGGCGTTGCTCTTTTTGGCTTTTCCAATGCCTATACACAGGCAATGCCACAGCCCCCACCGCTGCACTTGCGGTGCCCACGACTAGGAAATCTACAAACGAAGGAGAATCATCATAAACAGGCACGCGCGGAAACCATTCTCCGTCAGAATCTCCCAACATACCCGATATACCAAAGAGAAAACCGCCCGATGCTCCAGCAATAATGGATCCTCTCATTGAAGAAGGCTCGTCAACCTCGACATTCTTATGCAAACGGATCTCTTTGATCTGAGAAACGGGAATACCCACTACAGGTCGTGTATTACCTTGGGAACCGCTTACCTTCTTCAAATTTATCAACAGGTCGGGCGCGTTGAGGTATTCAGTCGGTAAATCGCTTCTAGTCTGCCAAGAGGATGATTCCAGTAACACCCAAAACGCATTGGCTTCAACAACCGTTGCTCTGACTGACCGACTATTTCCCTCTGCTATCAATGCGCGCGTACTATCGAGTTTCGCCATACTAGCCCATTTAACAGATACCTCGCAATTGCCATCCACTTCAACTATGTCGCCTTGCTTTGTTAGAACGATCCTCCCTATATCATGTAAAAAGGAAGTAGAACCGCGTCCAGGAATCCACGAAGCACAGCTCATAGTACAAAAGACAGCTAAAACGATCAACAATTGTCGCATCATAAAATTCAATTGTCTCCTGAAGCAATTATCGCCTGAGCACTAGTGTAGGTGAACTTATACTGTGGCCTCAATCAGATCGGATACTGGAATCAATGCAACATCACTACGTCCATGAACCGTGCTGGTATATACAATCCACTGATCATTGATACAAAATTGAGGGTGCGGATGTACATGGTAGCGAGGCTCTATATGTGGCATGCGTGTTACAATTTCAACCTGTTTTTGCGTCTCAATATTATAAAACGCAACACAAAATTCTGAAGTTTCCCGTAGGCTAATATCTCCAACTAAGTAGCGGTTTTGTGCATCTACATGGCTGTGTAGCGTGCCAGCAGGCCAAATGTTTTCATGTTGCCCCGTGTGAATATTAACTCTCTCTGTACCGGAATCGTAATCTACGTACCAAACGTGATCTCCGTCTTTCGCCCACCACTCATGTCCAATTCTCCGCGAATCTGTAAATATGGGTATAGCCCGCTGTCCACGTCTTAGTATCCACATTCGGTTGTCGTAGCCTTCATGCTCTCCGGTAGCTACATCATCCCAATAATCTTGTGCCAACAAAACTAGGTTAGGATCAGTAGGATGAAATTGAGCATGGTTATAACAACGATCAAATATTTGCCAAACTTCAAAATCCCCGCCATTTACAGGTAGGCTACCACATACCCATTCACGACCTAAACTAGCATCAATAAAAAATTCGCTTCCATTAGCAGAAAGTGTCAGATGGGTAACCAAACGTTCACCTGCTCGCATCCGGTGAATTTTTTCAGGTAAGTGATTGACATGCTCTACCTCGTCGTTGGGATTAGGACCGCGTCTGTATATGGTATATTCCCAATTCCAATAGACGCCACTTGGACCAACCATTGGCGAAGCATCACGAAACTGAGTTTCAGGAAACCATCGCAGTTGCTTGTCTTTGACATCATAAACTCCAAGACTTCGACCTGCATAGGAATTACCTGCTGGAGGATGAGCACAGTAAAACCACAGATAAAGACCATCGTCAGAAAAGCTGTTATTAGTGAAGTAAAAAGACTGTTGTAATGGCGCCACTCTTTGGTCCAGAATGTAACTAGTGATTCCACTGTCATAGTTAGTCCACGGGCGAAAAACAGGGCTCGATATTAAGTCGGAGGGAGTCATTTAATTCTCGGTCTGGTTTGCATACTGGAAAAAAATATTTCTACATAACGGTGAGATAATAGAAGACAACAAACGTAAGTGAAGCTAAACTTAGGCATAGAGATGTGCTCTTTATCATAACTGTATCTCATATTTTATGAGAATGCAATTCTGCTTAGACAGGAAATCGATTGCCATGGATAAAACACTATTAGATCGTGGTTTTACACCACAACCACTAAGTGCAAAACAATATCAAGACCTTGACGAAAAGGGTTTCATCATATTAAAAGATGTTATTGATGCTGAGTGGCTGCATCAACTGCGCGAGACTTTTGAAGATATCGTCGAGGTGGAAGGAAAAAAAGCCGGCATAGAAGCCGGACAAATGAAAGGAGTCCGCCGCCTCGCTGACTTAGTCAATAAAGGCGAAGTCTTTGACGACATTTACGTACACCCCCTTCTGTTAACCGCAGCACTACACATATTTCAGGGACCATTTAAGCTAGGTTCACTCAATGGACATGATCCTCTACCTAACGACGGCTTACAAGCTCTCCATGGTGACGGACCACCTCCCAAAACACCTGATGGTCCTTTTACTGTGGTTAATTCAATGTGGATGCTCGACGACTTTACTGAGGTCAATGGAGCCACCCGAATTATACCTGGCACACATCGTAAGTTAGAGAAAATTGACGATTGTGTTGAAGATCGTATGACCGATCATCCCGAGCAGGTTCACTTACAGGGACCAGCAGGATCCGTAGCCGTGTTCAATGGCAGCATTTGGCACGGCTCATATATCAATCGTTCAAACCGAACCCGCCGCACGTTGCATTGTGCATTTTTCTCACGCGAACGAAATCAGCAAACCAACCAACGCGAACATTTGCGTCCTGAAACGGCCAATCGTCTCTCTCCTCTGGCTCGCTATATTCTTGATGTTGATTAGCGAATATTTTTTATTAAAAACGATATAGAAACATGTACATATGTTAGCAATATAATCTAATAAGAAGGTGTTATATGTGTGAAATACATAATACCCAATTAACCTAATATGAATGCAAAACAAGCCTTAAAATACTTCGTCTTGGCATTTAGCCTGACCCTAATTTTATACAGCTGTAGCAAAGATGAAGACCCTGCTTCCAGTATTCGGTCTAGATACTCAGAAGATAAAAATAGCAACCTTTCTGTTCGTACACTCACGCATGCCGGCGTAAATCGCGAGTATCTACTTTACATACCGACGTCTTATGACGGAACACAAGACGTCCCTCTGCTTTTTAATTTCCACGGAGGTACAGACTCTGCTCACAGACAGCTTGCTTACGGCGACATGCGAGAGGTCGCAGATGCTGAGAATTTTATACTCATCTACCCACAAGCATTTCTCGAAGGCGGCGAAACAAACTGGAATACCCTAAAGAGTAAAGAAATTAGCAAATTAAGCTCGGATGATTTTGGCTTTGTTGAAGCAATAATTGATTCCATGTCAGTTGCTTACCGGGTGGACACTCTACGCATCTACGCCACAGGGTATTCAAATGGCGCTGGTATGTCATACGCTTTAGCATGCCAGTCAAGCAAAAAAATAGCTGCTATTGCACCGGTATCGGGGTTGATGCCTATCGATGGGATAGAATACCCATGCGATCCCACTCACCCAACTTCTATGCTGATCATCAACGGAACCGCTGATGAATTACGTCCTTACTCTGGAATTAGTGGGTATCTAATAGGGGTAGAACAGGCAATATCATTCTGGACTAAGAACAACGGTCTCGATGATCCCCCAACGACTACCACACTCGACAATGGGGGATTGACTATAAGTCGCTACGATTACTTAGGTGGAGAAAACGGTACGGAAGTGCGACACTACAGAGTGAACGGAGGGGGGCACGTTTGGTTCGACTTTTCAGACGGAGGAGTAGAGCACAATCAAATCATCTGGAACTTTCTATCACGGTTTGATCTGAACGGAGCGCGATAAGTATATCTCTTGCATACTCAAGATTGAAAAATATTTAGCTCGGGAATATCAAAGTTGATTCCTATTTCTTGATTGAGTTCGATCAGCTTATGAGAATGGGTCTGTATCATTACCTCATTACCACAACCATGCACTTTTACAGTTACCTCCTTGCACGATCCGTAATAGCTAATGTTTTTCACTACTGCTTTAGACATATATACTTCGTCATTCCAAAGGCACCATTGGGGACGCAGTGATATCATTCCTGTCTTACCAACTTCAAACTCATGATCTATGCATATCTCACCAAAGAAAGCTTTACAGCCTTTCTTTGTTGTCTTCACTTCTATGATATTTGTATGGCCGAGACTATTCGCCACAAATGAATTTTTAGGTCTTGTATAAACTTCTTCCGGAGAGTCAACCTGTTCAATCTTTCCTTTATTCAGCACGGCAACTCTATCGCTGAAACTCAATGCATCTTTGGGATCATGACTAACAAAAACAGCAGTAATCCCTCTTCTCTTTAATATACTTCTGACATCTATAAGCAAAGATCTCCGTAATTGCTCATCTAAGTTGGCAAAAGGCTCATCAAACAAAATAATAGATGGATTAGTTGCAAGCGCTCTCGCCAAAGCAACTCGTTGCTGTTCACCTCCAGATAATTGATGGGGAAAACGATCCTCCAAACCCATCAACTTTGTCATATTGAGCATACTATCTAAGCGCTCTCTCTTGATTGCAGCATTATCTTTACGCAAGCCAAAAATAACATTCTGAGAGACCGTAAGATGAGGGAATAAACTGCTGTCCTGAAAAACCATCCCAACCTTTCGATCTTCAGGCTCTACGAAGATGTGAGAATTAGACACGATTTTATCCCCAAATTTAACGATACCTGATTCGGGTTTTTCTAGTCCAGCTATTATTCTTAAAATAGTCGTTTTACCAGAACCACTGGGACCAAAAAGCGTTAAAATTTCACCTTCATAGACGACTAAATCTAAGCTTTCTACAGAGAACTTTCCTATCTCAAAAAGAGACAATTGTGGCTGAATTTCGTTCATTTTATTAAGAGGTTAGTGATTCCTTAAATGCTTCTTAAGTGAAATTTTAGATAGGAAATATGTTGGCAACAGTGTAGTGAGAATAATTGCTAAGCAGTATATAGCCGACTGAGAAAGCATTTCTTCAATGGCATACTCGTATGTTTTCGTTGCCAGTGTGTCGAAGTTAAATGGTCTCAAAATTAACGTAGCAGGCAATTCCTTTACCACGTCTATGAACACTAGTATATAAGCGGATAGCAGGCTACTCTTGATAAGAGGAAAATGGACGTGTATAAATGTTGATATAGCCGAATTCCCCAAAGTCGACGCGACTTCGTCTAAGGATTTATCAATGTCTCCGAGTCTTGAGTTTACTGAATTATAAGCAATCATAATAAAGCGAACGATATAGCCATAACTGACCGCAAAAAGGGTTCCACTGAACAATAAACCTGTAGAGTAGTTAAAATTTGCGCGGAAGTACTTATCAATCATAGTGTCTATGAATCCGAGAGGTATTAATATACCAATCGCGATAACTGAACCGGGAATGGCATATCCCATTGTAGCAAATTGTATAAACCATTTAACAAGAGAAGATGAATCAAAACGCTTTGCCATGGACAGAGTCAGGGCCACTAAGACTATTATTAAAGAGACAAACAAGCTAACGGTAAACGTGTTGCGCATCAGAACAAATAAATCTGCGAGATCTACATTATTATAATGCTCAAGAGACCACAGAACTATTCTAAATAATGGAACAATGAATCCCAAAGCCACTGGTATAAAACAAAACGTGAAGGCCAACCAAGATTTGACCCCACATAGTTTTCTCACTTCACCATTTCTCTTTAACTGACTTGAAGTAAATACTTGATTTTTCCTCTGCCAGCTTTCTGTTACATACAATACTATTATAAATAGCATTAATAAAGTTGATAATCTCGCAGCTGAGTTTATATCTAGGAATCCCCAAGCTCGATATATACCGGTAGTGAACGTTTGTATACCGAAATAACTAACTGTGCCAAAGTCATTCAATGTTTCCATAAGCGCCAAGCTCGTTCCTGCAACAATAGCTGGCCTGGCCAAAGGCAGGGAAATCCTAGAAAAACCAACCCACGGTGAATAACCAAAGGTACGAGAAACTTCATGTAGTTGATGAGAGTGGTTGCTGAAAACCGGCCGGACAACCAAATAAACATATGGGTATAAAACTGTGGAGAACAAAAGAATGACACCTGGCAAGCTCATTATATCGGGAAAATAATAATCCCTCAATGAGCTCCAACCAAAGATGGAACGCAACCCGCTTTGCAAAGGTCCCGTATAGCTAAGCAGATCGGCATAGATAAAGCTCAATATGTAAGTTGGGAAGGAGAGTGGAATAACAAGAGCCCACTGCAACCATATTTTACCTGGAAAATTAAATGCCGTAACCAACCAAGCCGTGGTCGTTCCTATGCTTGCAGCTAGTAAACTCACTCCGAAAATTAGAATAATACTGTTTAAGACATACTCACCTAAAAGGTGGTCTACTATATGGGGCCATTCAACCGCTGGAACAAACCAAAAAAATACGAGTACTAAAACAGGTAAGGATACTGCCAATCCTACAAAGAAAGCGTAGAGCGCCCACTTTCTCCGAACAAAGTTCATACTCAACTTACTTTTTATTACTTCCAACCAGCTTTATCCATGGCCTTGATTGCTTCGGAGTTATATTTTCCGACCTCTTCAAGCATCAGTTCATCAGCTTTGAATTCCCCCCAGCTCTTCAGCAAATCAGAAGCGGGAACTGTAGGGTTAACAGGATATTCATGGTTGCCTTCCGAAAAGGCGTACTGCGCTTCTTCTGAAGATAAGAACTCGATAAACTTCAAGGCA
Source organism: uncultured bacterium (assembly GCA_964011675.1). Taxonomy (GTDB): domain Bacteria; phylum Latescibacterota; class UBA2968; order UBA8231; family UBA8231. Next base: position 743 of record CAXGPR010000130.1, on the reverse strand, counting down.
TTACTTCTATTTTTAGCATGTGCAGTTATACCTGCTCCAGAAATATTTATGTGACTACCCCGATCATTTTGATTGGGGAAAAACACACCGAGTTGCTTGCCAATTTCGGCATCTTGCCCTGGTGTGTTAAGCAACTTTCCTAGGTAGTAGGTATTGACGACACACACATCAGCCAAACCAGCAATTACACCGCGCATTTGATCTCTGTCATTTCCCTTGGGGGCACGAGCCATATTATCAACTATACCTTTACAAATCTTGGCAGTTTCATCTTGGCCATGTGCAACAATCAATGATGCAACCAAGCTTTGATTATATGAATTGGAAGAAGAACGTATCAACAGTCTTCCTTTCCATTTGGGCGTTGCCAAATCTTCAATAGTCGACAAATCAGACTTTTTGACTGACTTCTTATCATACATGATAACGCGAGCTCTCTTTGTCAGACCGAACCAGAAGCCCTCGCTATCACGCAAGTTTGGGGGAATATTGAGGGTTAACTTTTTGCTTTCGACTTTCTGTAATAGCCCCAAAGATTTTGCTCTGTATAGGTTTACTACATCCGAAGTTAACAAAACATCTGCTGGAGTATTCATCCCTTCTGCGCTCAGACGCTTTATCAATGCGGATGCTTTATCCTTAACTATGTTTACCTCAATACCAGTGCTATCTGTAAACGACTCGTAGATAGATTTATCAGAATCGTAATGACGATGAGAGTATACGTTAACCTCATCTTTTGC
>CAXGPR010000129.1:0-8306 GCA_964011675.1 uncultured bacterium | reverse complement strand
ATTTATTACTTAGCCCAACTAGAAGCCTTCTGTAAAAAATATCCTGTCCAACCTAAGGTTGTCTTTGTACCGAGCGCACAGGTGGGCTACCACATAACTACAGCATTAGCTGCTTCCGGCCGGTCTTGGGCCAATTTACAACTAACGTCGCCCGTCGATTGGATACGGAAGCGTGTTGCGCCTCGCTTGCAAGCCGAAGGCTGGACACCTTTACTGCCTAACTATTCCCTATTCTTTATGGGGTCACTGATAGAAAAAGCCTTTGAGCAGGCGTGTTATTTTTCCAATACGACCACCCGAGACGAGTTGGTACGCGCGTTTATCAATACGTTTGGGGAACTGCGTTTAGCTGGTGTGCGCCCCGAGGCTTTATCTACAGAAGACGATGCCAAACTCCATGATGTTGCCGCGTGTTATCAATCTTATATCGATTATCTGCATGCTCAACGCTATTACGACGAAGCGTTGCTTTTTGAGCGTGCTTTAGAAGAGACAGACTGTGTGCCCAAGCAAACAGATTGCGTCTATGCCCTTTTTGACGAGACGCCGCTTAGTGGCTTGGCCACTCAGTATATCAACGCTTTGGCTGGAGACGCTCTTTTTCGGATTGGTGCCACTGGCTACAGTCGACCTGCACCTGTCCAAAGTGCTGCTGTTCGCTTTGCTGACCTGTCCATACTAAAGACTGACTCTTCCCCCGGTGTGGGCTCGGGCGGCCGCCTGTTGACAGGCGAAAGCGACGAACGGGATCGAGGGCGCGTGCATACGGTGCAGGTGTTGGGTGTTGAAGAGGAAGTGCGCTTTGTCTTTCGCGACATTCTAGCGAAAGGACGCTCGCTAGACCAGGTCGAAATTGCCTATACGACAGATGCGCCGTATCTGGCACTTCTGCACAGTCTGTCCGAGCGCTTTGATGTCCCTTTAACCTTCGCTAGTGGTCTGCCTCCAGAACGAACGCGCCCTGGTCAGGCGCTGCTGGGCTTTGTTCGCTGGGTCGCTTCCGGTTTTGACGCGGTGGAGTTGGCCGGCCTGTGCCGTTCCCGATTGATCCACTTTTCTGCATCACAAGGACAAGAAGAAGACCGCGTCCCTTGGGCTTTTGAAGTGGCTGCATTGCTGGATAAGGGAAGGGTGCAGCGTGGTCGCAGAGACTATAATAACGGTCTCAAACGACTTCGCTTCGAGCTTTCTCAGCAGATCAGAGAAAATGAGGGTCAAGGCCGTGATATCGAGCGCCTGCAAACGCAGATGAATCTGCTGGATGCGACCCAGCAGACGCTCGATACGCTTTTTGACATTCTACCTTCGGGATCGACGGTTGCTATTGACCAACTGACGGAAGCGTGCGGCCTCTTTTTAGCAGAGTATACCCCCGTCGAAGGTGGTTACGACGAAGACGCTAGGGTGAGTTTAACAGTGCACCTACGTATGATCGGTGAGCAGGTTCAAGAGAAAGGAACGTTGCCGTCCTTGGCCGGCATTTTACAGGAACTGCTGGCCCAGCATCGTATAGAAGCGGCTAGCGCCCAGCCGGGTCATGCTTTCGCCGTGCCGCTGGAGCGGGCCGGCTATACTCATCGCAACCACCTTTACATTCTTGGTATGGACGAGGGGTCTTTTCCAGGCAGAGGGATCGAAGATCCTGTGCTGTTAGACGACGAGCGTCGGCAGTTAGGATTGGATTTGCCCCTGCATCGCACCCGGCCCGGCGAGCGCGTATGGCAGGCAGAGCGCGTGCTGACGATGGCGCCTGGCACGGCCACGCTTACAGCGCGGCGTAGCAGCTTAGAAAGCGGGTCGGAGTACTTTCCGTCAGCGTTTTTTCAACAGGTTGAAAAAGCAGCTAACAACGGTGCGGACCCCGATTCTCCGCGCCCCTTCTTGCCGTCGGTCCCCGCCGATTCGCTGGATCGCAGCGAGCTAATGCTGACGTCGCGAACTCAAGTCGGTTACGGAAACGCCGTGGAGCAAGCGGCGCTCTGGTTGGTGGATGGCCGCCATGCCCATCGTAAGCGAAAAGAGGTGGCCTTTAGCCGTTTCGATGGCTGCTTGGAGCAAGAAACGCCGGAGCTAAATCTTAGCAGCGGAAAAACGTTATTGTCGGCTTCGCGGTTAGAGACTTTAGTGCGCTGTCCTTATAGCTACTTTCTGAAATATATCTTGCAAGTAGATGCGCCCGATCAAAGCGATGATGATGATACCGCTTGGCTTACCCCCCTCGACTTTGGTAACATGCTCCACGATATATTGTGTGAGTTTATGGAAGGTCTGCAAGATGGCGACAAGCTTCCTAAGGACAAACACATTCCTGCCATTAAGGCGCTAGCCAAAGAAAAAATAGAAGCGAAAAAAGAAGCAACGCCCATTACCCACGAGGCTGCTTACAGAGCGGATGTTGAGCGTTTGGATCAGGCTGTAGAGATCTTTATCAAATCCGAAGCCCGTCAGCAAAATACCCAGCCAGTTGGTTTTGAGGTTAGCTTCGGCTTTGGTCAGGCTGGCGGTCTTAACAGTCCTGAGCCGGTGTTGGTGCGCCTGACAGAAAACATCGCTTTCAAGCTTAGAGGACGTATTGATCGGGTAGATAAGGTGGAGGGTGGATATGCTATTTGGGATTATAAATCGGGCTCGGCTTACGACTATGACGAGTCTGGATTACACAAAGCTTGCTCTCATTTACAGTGGGCGCTGTATGCTTATGTGCTAGACGAGATACTAGAGCGAAAAGGTATAGATGAGCGTGTGGTGCAGTCGGGCTATTTCTTTACTACCGCGCGTGAGTACGGTAAACGCGTTGCTCCACGCTTGATGACCCGGCATGAGCTGGGTGATATACTCCAACCTCTTTTTGATCTGGTAGCGAGCGGCCGCTTTTTGCACTTACAAAAAGGTGCCAAGGGGGATCGCTGTTTTTACCGCGAATTTGATCGTCTATGTGATGGTGAGTGCGTCACCCCATCTAAGTGGAAAAAAGCGCTTACAGAGATCAGCACTAAAAGCTTTACGGATGAAGCGGTAAGCAGGTGGTTTAATGTTTGAGCTAAAAGACCAACAGGCACGTAACCGGATTGAGAAAGATGCTTTAGACTGTAACATGGTCGTCCTAGCCGGCGCCGGCGCCGGAAAGACCCATGAGCTGGTAGAGCGCATGGTCAACTATGTGTGCACGGTTAGTTCGCAGATTGATCGCGTAGCGGCCATTACTTTTACACGTAAAGCTGCTGGCGAAATGCGGGGTCGCTTTTTGTTGCGGCTCCAGGAACGTTTGGCACAGGCCGAAGGGCCGGAGGTCGAGCGCTTACAGGAAGCGCTCGACCGAGTCGACCAGTGTTTTATTGGTACGATCCACTCTTTCTGTGGTCAGTTGCTGCGCGAACGCCCGATAGAAGCGGGCATCCGTCCTGACTTCACGGAGTTGGATCAGCGCGAAGAAACGAGACTGAGCCGTCAGGTTTGGAATGAGTTTGTACAGCAGTGTTTTGAAACGGATGATCCACGGCCAGAGGCGTTAGAAGGCTTGGGTCTGCGGCCAAACGACCTACATCTCTTTTTTAACCAACGCGGTCAGTTTAGTGACTTAAAACTTAAAGACCTGCCTGTCGAAAAGCCTGCCTTAGAAGGGGCCGTTCGAGATGCGCTGCGCTTTATGGACGAGGTGGCTTCCCATTTGCCGAATCCCTTGCCTGAAGGACCGGATGATTTTATTGAAGTTTTTGAAAAAGCTCGACGCTTCGTAGCACACGGCAAGTTAGAATCGGATAAAGAGCAAGCCACTTTATTAAACATCCTGCACGAGCTTGAAAAAAAGAAGTTTGTTTTAAAACGCTGGGCGCCCAATCAGGAGTTTGCCAAAGCACTAAAGAGCGAACTACGTGATGAATTTGTCGAGCGCGTCACAGGGCCTGCGTTGACCAAGTGGCGCCAGTATGTTTATGCCCACGTTGTTCCGTTTATAAATGATGCGGTGGCTTTCTATGATCAGAAACGTTTAGCCACTGGCAGCATGACCTTTCAAGATTTGCTGCTGCGTGCCAAAGATTTGCTCCGCGATCATCCCCAAGTGCGTCGCTATTTCCAGTCACGCTACCAAAGCCTCTTCGTCGATGAATTTCAAGACACTGACCCCATACAAGCTGAGCTGCTGCTCTATCTTACCGGCGAAGATACCGAAGAAAAAGACTGGTTAAATCTGGAGCCCAAACCGGGAAGTCTCTTTATCGTCGGTGATGAGAAACAGTCGATCTATCGCTTTCGTCGCGCTGATGTGGAAACATTTAGGCTGGTAGGTCAACGTCTTGAAGCGACTGAGGGTCGCATCGAGCAATTAAACACAAGCTTTCGTTCGCTGGGTCGTTTGTGTGGCTGGGTCAACGGTGCTTTTGAGCCGCTCTTTAGTGGGTTTGAACCCCAGCATCAGGCTGAGTTTGCCCCCATGCTGCAGTTTAAGGACGACGGGCAAGATACTTGCTGTGTGCGACAGATTAGCCTAGACCGCGTCTATCGACACAGCCGCAACACGATCGTAGAAGAAGAGAGTGAGCGTATAGCGAGCTTTATTGCCGCCGCGCTGGCTGGTCAGACCGAGTTTAATCAGTCGGGCAAAGGAGCGATACTCGAAGAGCGGGCTAAACCAGGTGATTTCATGATCCTGACACAGACACGCAGCAAGCTGCCTCAGTATGCTCGATCCTTAGAAGCACGCGGCATTCCTTACGACGTCTCGGGTGGTGGTCAGCTAGGTGACTTGTCCGAAGTAAAGGCCTTTGTAGAAATGATGGAGGTTGTTCATCAACCAGATAATCCCTTGCCTTTGTTGGGCTATCTGCGTGGGTTGTTAGTCGGCATGGGTGACGATGAGTTATATGAATTTAGAAAGGCGGGCGGACATTTTGATTATCGTCGCGATGACGCCCTACCTGACGGCTTGTCTGATGTAACAACTGCACGTGTGGCCGCTGCGTACGAGCGTTTGCATCAGGCAGAGAAGCGCCTGCAGAAGCATTCGCCAGCCGTAGCTTTTGAGGAAACGTTAGAAAAGTTGGCCTTGCCGGCTTTTGCCGTGTGCGAAGCGATGGGTTCGTCTCGAGCGGGCAGCTTGCTACGTGTATTGTCGCTGGTGCGCCAGTGGGAGAGTCAAGGCTGGCACTGGGGGCAGATGGTCGAGGAGCTGCGCGAGGTGATAGACGATCCTGAATACCGAGTTGAAGAGATGACGTTGGAGTCGGGTCAGGAAAACGTCGTCAAGATAATGAACGTCCACCAATCCAAAGGCTTGCAGGCTCGCGTCGTATTTCTTTGTGATCCGTTTGACTCCAACGTAGACAAAGACCGCGTCTCGTTTCATGTCTCCCGCATGGGGTCTACCCCCTATTTGTCATTGCCTGTTGCCCGCCCTAAAGGCGAATACCAAACCGAGGTTTTGGCCGAGCCAGTGGGCTGGGACGAAGACCGCCAGGTAGAGCTACAATTTACACGAGGGGAAAATCTGCGTTTGGTCTATGTGGCGGCTACGCGGGCTGAGAACTTGCTGGTTGTCTCTCGTTATGCAGTTGAAGAGAAGAAGGATGTTGGTTCGTGGCACTGTCTATATCCCTACTTAGAAAATGTGCCTGAGCTACCACACTGCGATGCGATGCCCCAGTCAAATAGTTCATCAATGTTGCCGGACTGGGCCGAGATTGAGCGTGAGCGTAGCGAGCGTTGGGAACGCGTTAAGAAGCCGTCGTATACATACAAGTCTGCTGTTCAAGCTATGTATGATGAAGACGGACTTGAGCCAGGGCAGTGGGGACGTGGACGCGATTACGGAAGCTTAGTGCATCAGCTTTTTGAGATGGCCATACAGGACTTTCTTCCCAAAGATGAGCAGGCCTATATTGAGCAACAACTGGTTAGTGTAGGTCAAGATAAGAAGTGGGCTCCTGTAGCTAAAAAGGCGCTGGACGGTTTTAGGGCATCAGCTCTCTGGCAAGAGATTAAAGCTTCCGACAGTGTTTATACAGAAACGCCATTTGCCTTGCCGGCAGCATCGGGCAACGGCGTGGAGCGAGGAATTATCGACTTAGTGTATCGCATACCCAGCGGATGGAAAATCGTAGACTATAAAACACATGCGCGCGCCGGTGAAGATCAAGTCGACGAGTTAACCAACCATTTTGCCATTCAGGTCAATACTTACGCACAGCACTGGCAGCAGATTGCTGGCCAGCATGTAGTCGAAAAAGGCTTGTGGTTTACGGCTTCTGATTGCTATGTGAGTTTGTAAGATGTTATGCTAAAAAAATTAATTGTATTGATGAAGATATTGATTACGTCGGGTCAGCTGGTTAGGGGGCTACGGAAGGTCTAGTATCTTATGTATTCTTGAAGACAGTCTCCAATCAGGATGTCGAGTGAGAATATCGAGCGCTTTTTGCGTGTACTGTGATTCGCTTGACTCTGGTTGCAAGTAAATATACTCAGCTCTTTCTTCTTCAACGTACTGTTCACGAAAAGCATCACCCACCACATATTTTAGCTCGGTTATTTTTGTCAATCCACCGGTGACTTTACGTTTCTTGGGTGAAACGGTCCAATGCTCTATTAAATCAATTAGTTCAGGTAGTGGGTCTACTGTTCCGTTTGTTTCAATATGTAGTCTGTATCCTTCACTTATAAGGGCATGTGCTAAGGGAATGAGGTTTTGTCCTAAGGGCTCGCCTCCGGTAAAACAAACCCATTTTGCGCTGTGTTTCTTTACTTCATCGACGATCTGATCGACAGACATTTCTGTATACGAATCGAACTCTGTATCGCAAAAAGAGCAACGTAAATTGCATTTAGATAGACGCACAAACGTAGTGGTTTGACCTACTCGAAGTCCTTCGCCCTGTATAGAGTAAAATATTTCATTGATCTGTAGCACTTTGCCATCTTCGCGCCAAACAGGTAGCATCTTTCGTGGAGCATCAGGGTTTCCTCGTGTATGTGAGCCTTTTTCCAACCTAATATCTCCACTAGGCACAGGTGCTGTTTTATAAGCTGTTGGTTACTAATTATGATCAATTACGGCCGCTAATTGATTGAGAAAAATTAATACGATAGTACTATTAGCCTTACATGAATTTAATAATTTTTTTGATCTAAACTATGATTTTAAATGCGTGATTGAACGAATTCGCGGTAAGTACAGAATATATTTACGTCCAATAAACTATTTCTAATTTTTCATGGACGCTGATATCTCACAGATTTGCAAATAATTGCTGACTCTACAGACATAGCAGGTTTCTTGGAACATAGGATTACGTGTTTAAAATTGTTTTACGCATAATCGTCCAACAGCATTATTTGAAGCCTATCATATCGAGTAAATAGAAAATTGTAGAACGTAAGATACATGCGCGTGCTCACACATCTAAGGTAGACGAGCAAACAGGCCATATTGCGAGTCAGGTTAATTCTTATGCTTAGCTATGACAGCAGATTGCTGGAGAGATTGTAAATGAAAAAAGCTTTGGTTTACGGTTTCCGATTACAAGGTTTACTTTACGCTTAGAGTAGTCGTGCAATATTTGATCGCGCTAAAATATGGGATTGATTAGAGAGAACTTAGTACGCTAACATAATCTCGTGTTACCCCGTCATGCTTTATCCATTACACAACCGTAGTCCGGTCTAAATTCGCCCCTCTAACTCCAATATTCTGTTTGCCATCCAGCCTTTTTGGCGTGACGCTTTAACCGCCAATCTGGGTTGACTACTACGGGCGTATTGACTCGGTTTAGCATGGGTAAATCTAGGTAGCTGTCGGAGTAAAAAGTTGATTTGTCTAAATCAATGCCGTGTAATTGTGCGAACTCTTCGGCGGCGGTCACTTTATGCTCGCCATAACATCGACTCTCTAAACGGCCTGTAAATTTACCGTCGACCACTTCCAGACGGGAACACAGTGTGTGATCAATATTGAGCATGGCGCTCAAAGCCTCTGGGGTGTATTGAGTAGACCCGGTAATCAGCACGATTTTTTCTCTTCTCTGTCGATGGTGTTCTATCGCTTTAATAGCGTCAGAAGAAATCTCATGCTCTACGCATTCCTGAAACCAACGTTTGCCTTTTTGGGTTAAGTCATACTCTGACTCACCCGCTAATGTGGAAAAGCTATTTTCCATAGCATCAAAACTGGTTAACGCTAACCGATATAAAATTCCCCAATACATGCCTCTCATAAGATCTATGGTAGAAATCTCACCAGACTCTCGTTGATATGCTATCCAACTTCTAAGCGTATCAATTCGAAGAACGGTCTTATCCATATCGAAGAATGC
>CAXGPR010000128.1:0-8326 GCA_964011675.1 uncultured bacterium | reverse complement strand
GCTGAAGCCAGTCGGTTAGCATCACTTGTCTTTACCCGCGGCGGTGATTTAGTCGACGAAACGTCGAGTCGTTATACGATAGAGACGCCGGCCATGCGCGGTGCCCTCTCTATGCTGCGTGAATTAATGGAGGACGGTTCGATTGAACTGATGGGGGAAGAATACGGCGATCAGCGCGAATTTGCGGCCGGACAAGTGCTTTTTATATTGCGCTCTTCGTCTGGGTTGCCCTTTGTAACAAGTGCGGTAGAGGATGGGCTCGATTTTACTTGGACCGTGACGTATCCGCCCAACGAATTAGAAGAGCCCATAATTAATGTATACGGCGCTAGCGTATCGCTCTGTAAAACGACTCCACAGCAGCAACTGGCGGCTTGGCTTTTCGTCAAGTGGTTTACCGAACCAGCACAGCAGGCTCGGTGGGTGCGTGCGAGCAACTACTTTCCCGTTCGCCGTAGTACTGCTAGTGAGCTCGGTGAGTATTTTGAGGAGAACGCTCGCTACAAATCTGCCTACGAGCTGTTAGATTTTGGTAAATCTGAGCCAACTCTGTCGGGGTATCAGCAGGTGCGGCGTGTGCTGCAAGAGGCTATGGTTGAAATTATTGAAGGTGGTGATATGGATCGAGTGCTCGCCGATGTTCAGCAGGACGCAAACCGAACGATCCAGTGATAGCCTATGCTCCCTTCATTGTATACGACACGTATAAAAGCTTTCATTTTATTGAAATTATTTTTAAGTTTTTTATTAATAACAACTTAATCCGATTGTTCACTAACCATACACAGTGAACAATCGGAGCATGCTCCATTTTTTCAAGCGATCAATTCACAAACATGATGCGGTGTCATTCAACAGGATAAGGGTGTATGGCGATAACAGAAAAGGCTCCCAACATAGTAGTGTTCTTCACGGACCAACAGCGTTGGGATACAATGGGGCTACACGGCAACCCCATGGGATTGACGCCCAATCTCGATCGCCTCGCCCGACAGCACACGCACGTGGCTCATTCATTCACATGCCAACCCGTTTGTGGTCCGGCTCGTTCCTGTTTACAAACGGGGCTTTATGCAACGACAACGGGCTGTTACCGCAACGCCATTCCTTTACCTGACGACAGCCGCACCCTAGCTCATTATTTTTCCGATGCTGGTTATAGCACAGGGTATATTGGCAAATGGCACCTTCATGATAGCGAGGTCAAAGGAGCTGTTCCGGAGTCACATCGTTTCGGCTATCAGCATTGGTTGGCCTCCAACGTGCTCGAGTTCACGTCGGACGCGTACGACACCGTGCTTTACGATAACGACGACAGAGAAGTGCGCTTGCCCGGCTACCGTGTCGATGCAGTGACTGACGCAGTCATACGCTATATAGACAGGCACAAGGAGGATCCGTTTTTTCTCTTCGTATCTTATATCGAGCCTCATCATCAAAACCACATTGATGACTACCCACCGCCCGACGGGTATCGATCTGCCTATACGGGTGGTTGGGTACCTCCCGACTTAGCCGCTCTTGGTGGATCGACACACCAACACTTGGGCGGCTATTATGGCATGGTCAAGCGACTGGATGAAGCGTATGGTCGTCTACACGACGCTCTGAAGAGTCTGAATTTAGACGAGGACACGATCGTGTTGTTCACCTCAGACCATGGTTGCCATTTCAAGACGCGCAACGGTGAGTACAAGCGTTCTTGTCACGAGAGCTCTATCCGCGTACCAACGGTCCTCACGGGGCCGGGTTTCAGAGGGGGAGGTCAGGTAAGCGAGTTAGTTAGCCTTATTGATCTGCCGCCTACCTTGCTCGATGCGGCTGGAATTGATGTGCCCAAACACATGCAAGGCCGCTCTCTAATGTCGTTGCTTAACGGGACATCGGCCGAGTGGCCCGAGGACGTATTTGTGCAGATTAGTGAAGCGCAAACGGGTCGTGCAGTGCGTACAAAGCGCTGGAAATACGGGGTCGACGCGCCGAGAGAAAGTGGCATAGGTTCGGATACATACGTAGAGCAGTATCTGTATGATTTGCAGGCAGACCCCTATGAGCTCAACAACTTGGTTGGTCATCAATCTCACGCCAGCGTGGCAGAGGTAATGTCACAGCGGCTCGTTCGCCGCATGCGGGAGGCTGGGGAAGATGAGCCTAAGATAGAGAATGCGAAAGTGCGGAGTTCGAGTCAGCGTACGGTGAGCGAGAAGGAACGGTATGCTTGAAAAAACGCGCAGGCTCGATTGGGTCTATTCACACCTATTGCGCAATAGGGAGCCATTATTTTGGAAACGCTGCACGTAGATTTAGCGGTCATAGGCGCTGGCCCAGCAGGACAAAAGGGGGCGATACAGGGAGCCAAGGCGGGCAAAAAGGTCGTCCTTATTGATCGAATGGGTATGTTGGGCGGCGCTTGCCTACATCAGGGAACCATTCCGTCTAAAGCGCTTCGCCTGGCTATTCTCGATATGACGGGTTTTCACCTCAAAGCCTATTTCGGGGATGATAAGCACCACGAAAAAATATCGATGCCCGAGCTGCAAGAACGGCTTAATCGCGTGATATCCGATCAGAATGCGGAGTTAAAACTGCAGTGCGAGGGCAATGATGTGCAGGTCTTGTACGGTGTGGCGCGCTTTGCTGACGAACATCGTATCGACGTCTTGGATGAGACGGGTCAGGTAAAACAACAGGTGTTGGCCGACTACGTGCTTATTGCTACGGGTTCCAGTCCGCGCCACCCAATAGAGGTTCCAAAAGACGATCGGGTCTTTATCGATTCAGACCAGGTCTTTCGCCTAAAAAAAATGCCAGAGCGGCTTATTGTGGTGGGTGGTAGTGTCATAGGCTGCGAATATGCAACGATGCTTGCGGCGCTGGGTGTCGAAGTTATTATCATGGACCGTCGCACGGGCGTGGTGCGCATGCTCGACGAAGAGATCGGTCAACTGTTTGCCCAGCATCTTAAAGATGTGGGTGTCGATGTTAGACTTGGACAGGATATACAAGAGCTGCGCCATAGCCCGCGTGGTCAGGCCGAAGTGCTGTTGGGCGACGGCGAAACCGTTGAGGCACCTGTGCTATTCTATTCTATGGGCCGCTTTGCCAACGTCGCAGGGCTAAATTTACCATCAGTTGGTATTGAGCTAAATGAATTGGGAAATATACCGGTCAACTCACTGTTCCAGACAGCCTGTCCACATATTTATGCTGCGGGGGATGTCATAGGGCCACCGGGTTTGGCATCGACCTCTATGGAACAGGGCCGATTAGCTGTACGTAATGCTTTTTTGCTAAAGAGTCATTCTTTCCCTGATGTTTTTCCATTCGGTATATACTGCATACCAGAGATATCTAGCGTGGGCCCTACTGAACAAGAGCTACGCGATCGGGGAGTGCACTACGAAGTTGGGCGGGCTCGCTACCGCGAGATTGCGCGGGGGCCCATGGCTGGCGATACAACGGGGCTCATTAAGATTTTGTTTCATGCAGAAACGCTCGAACTGCTCGGTGTGCACATTATCGGAACAAATGCAACCGAGATTATTCCAATTGGTCATATGGCGATCAATTTTCGCGTTAAGATAGATTACTTTATCGACCAGGTATTTAACTATCCGACGTTTGCAGAGGGATTTCGCATTGCGGCTTTAAACGGTTTGAACAAGGTGCAGGCGGCCTTGGGGGGAGATGCCGTATAGCTGCCTTCTCATCCAATTTATTGCGTAGCCGTAACGGCTGTTGATCTTGTGCTGTAGTATGGGAAGCGGTTGGGTCGCTGTGTCCATTTTCGTGTAGCGATAGATGGTTAGAGAAATTGGCGATATGTCGGTAGAGTTCTTCGCGTAATTTTGGAATACTCGTATCCGTTTCAATGGGTTTTTTATACCGATTCATTGACGATCATTCGGTCTTTAATTATGATAACGAAAGGCTGGTGCGGGACGACTGTTTCCGTACCAGCCTTTCTCTTTTGAGTTGAGAAGAGGTAAGGTATGCCAATAGATGGCAGCGTGGTAAAGTGAACGAAAACCAAGACAAAATGTTGTTGTGGGTAGGTCGGCAGAAAGATGGGATCGCGGCTGCCTCAATTATAGCAAGTGGTTATGCTGTGCGGGAGGTCGTCTGCAGTCGTAAGGCACAGGTCATAATTGGAAAAGGCCGCTTTTACGCTATTGTCCTCGACCTGTCTGGATCGCACGACGGGGGATTACAGGATTTACGGCGTTTGGTGCAGCAGGACTACTCTCTAGAAGTCATCGCCGTAAACGGCGAGCCCTGCATTGAAAAAGCCGTGCAGACTGTCAAGGCAGGTGCTTGGGATTATTTACCCCATCCGCTATGTGTTGAAACATTAGTGAATAGGTTAGCACAGCACCGTCATGATCCGAGTAATTGTGTTCATACTGACCCAGTTGCCCACTTTGTGCGCGAACACGCCGCAGCTATTAGCACGCGGGCCGAAGTGGCACAGCGCTTTGGTTTGAGTCCCGATACGGTTTCTAGCCGTGTCCGATGCGCTACCGGTAAGACGTTTACCGAGTTCTTATATGCGTGTCGGCTCCGACAGGCTCGTCACCTACTGGAATCTACCGCACTAAACGTGTCTCAAGTGGCTGCGCGCGTTGGCTTCAGCACGTCACAGCATTTTTCGCGCATTTTTCGTCGCTATGTTGGTCTGTCGCCGGCTCGTTATCGTCTGCAACGTCGAGCGCGGAAAAACAGTGTGTCGTGAGCCTATCGCGTAATCAGATACAGGTTTTGTTTTTAGACACGTATTAGCGCTTGTGCATTCGTCTATTATTCTACAGTTTCAAAAGGCTTGAAATGACCACCTCTGCTTGGTCCCGTTCGGGGCTACCACAGAGATAACAAGGCGGTGTGGGGAGGTTGGTTTTACGGCTGGTTTTGAAGGTCGCTCCACGTGCTGGAGCGACCTTTTATCTTTGAGGACCATTGGATAAAAGACGATACATCGCTACCACACCTCGAGGTTGTGCCGACTTACTGGCGGAAGAGCTACGTAGCTTAGGCGTTGGTCCTACGCGCCAGCGCTGGGGTGGCGCCGAATTTGAAGGGCCGTTGGAACAAGCCTACATGGTGTGTCTGTGGTCTCGGTTGGCCAATCGACTTCTGCTGCCGCTGGCCGAATTTGATGCGCCTACGCCCGAGGCGCTTTATGAGGGCGTGCGCTCAATCGAATGGTCTGCACATTTAAATGCACATTCCACGTTGGCGGTAGACTGTCAGACGCTACGCTCTAAAATCACCCACAGTCACTACGCGGCACTCAAGGTAAAAGATGCCATTGTCGATCAGTTTCGCGCGCGTGAAAACAGCCGGCCGTCTGTGGACCTGCGTCGACCAGATCTTCGCATCAACGCTCGCATAAGCGGCACGCAAGCTACTATTAGTCTTGATTTATCCGGCGAAAGTCTACACAGGCGCGGTTATCGAAAAGACGGTAGTGAGGCGCCGCTCAAGGAAAATTTAGCTGCCGCTATTTTACTGCGTGCAGGTTGGTTAAACGTAGCGGCTACCGGCGGATCTCTGTTTGATCCGCTATGTGGTTCGGGGACACTTGTTATTGAGGCTGCGCTAATAGCTGGTGATAGTGCCCCCGGACTTACGCGCGCGCACTTTGGATTCCTCAAGTGGAAGCAGCATCAGTCGCATATTTGGCAGCGGCAATTAGAGGCTGCGAGAGCGCGTAGACGTAAGGGTATGAAGTCGCTGCCTGTTATTATGGGATGTGACAATGATGAGCGGGCTGTGCAGAGTGCTCGGGCTAATGCCGTGCGTGCCCAAGTTGATGTCCACGTTCAATTCGAACAACGTGATGTGCGAGATACTCCGGCCCTAAAATTCTGCTCTGGTCTCTTGGTGACCAATCCACCCTACGGCGAACGCTTGGGTGAAGAACGTGCGCTCAAGGCGTTATACGCTGATCTGGGCAGCGTGATAAAAGAGCATTTTACTGGATGGAAAGCGGCTGTTTTTACCGGTCGGCCCGACTTGGGAAGGTATCTCAGCCTGCGTGCGGTGCTGGTCAATAAGTTTAATAACGGTCCGATTGAATGTCGCTTACTCCGATTTGAGGTAGACCAACGCTACTTCACAGCAGCGCCCTCTCAAGCAGCACGGAAGCCTCCTTCAGACGGTGCTCAGATGTTAATCAATCGCTTAAAGAAAAATAAACGTATTCTAGGTCGTTGGGCCCGGCGTGGTGGTATTTCTTGTTACCGAATTTATGACGCGGATTTGCCGGAGTACGCGCTGGCGGTCGACCTGTACGAAGGAAATGAGCAGTGGGCTCACGTGCAAGAATATAAGGCACCATCTACCGTGGACGAACGTCGCGCCAAGGAGCGTCTCGAAGAGGCCTTAGCCGTCTTACCGGAAGTTTTGGAAGTTGATCCGGAGCGCATTTATTTCAAGGTACGCCAGCGCCAGCGCGGTCGAGCGCAGTATGAGAAATTCGATACTTCTGGGGTATTCAATTTGGTGTCCGAGGGGACGGGAAAACTGCTGGTAAACTTCACGGATTATTTGGACACAGGTCTTTTCTTGGACCACCGTCTCACCCGTTTTATGATAGGCCAACAGGCCCGAGGTAAGCGCTTCCTCAACCTGTTTTCCTATACTGGAGCGGCTACTGTACACGCTGGACTGGGGGGTGCTAAGACCACCACCTCAGTCGATATGTCTAAGACGTATCTTGATTGGGCGCGCCGCAACCTCGAGCTTAATGGTCTTGCCGACGGGAGGCACGAGCTAGTAAAGGCCGACTGCATTGATTGGGTAAGGGGGCAGCGCGGTGCCCGATACGACCTGATTTTCTTAGATCCACCTACCTTTTCTAACTCCAAGCGTATGCAGGATCATTTTGACGTGCAGCGCGACCACGTAGGACTATTGCAGGCCGTTTCTTCTTTACTGAGTGAAGAGGGGGTACTGATTTTTTCCAATAACTTTCGTCGGTTTAAAATGGACACTGAGAGTTTATCTACACTATCTATAGAGGACATAACTGCGCGAACAATAGACAAAGATTTTGAGCGCAACGCGCGCATTCATACGTGCTGGAAAATCGTGCGTAAACCACTGGGATGAAAGATGAAGATTCGCGATATTCAAGCTATTTATCCTCGCTACAACCATCCCGCTAAGACGTGGCGGACACATTTTTGGCAGATTATTGTGCGCGTCGAAACAAACGTGGGAGTAGTTGGTTGGGGATACGGCGGCGGCGGAGTGGGCAGTGTTGAGGTAGTCAATCGCCATTTTCGCGAGCTGCTCGCGGGGCAGTCATTCAGCAGTGTGGAAGATATAGCTGCGCTATGGGATACACTGTACCGGGCCTGTTTACCCTACGGGCGCGGCGGTATCGCCATTATGGCGCTCAGCGGTGTTGATTTAGCGCTTTGGGACGCGCTGGGTAAGGCCGAGGGCAAGCGCGTTTGTGACTTGCTGGGCGGTGTGCGACGTGCCAAAGTGCGAGCTTACGCTACCGGTCAAGACGCAGAGCGCTACCGCGACCTTGGATTTGATGCCCATAAGTCGACCCAACTGCGCGACGGCGAACGCGCCGAAGATTTGGAACAGCTACTGTCTTGGGCCGATCGCTCGCGCGCACTTTTTGGCCCCCAGGCGCTCTTAATGGTAGATGCGTATATGTCGTGGCAGGCAGATTACGCCGAGGAGGTCGCTCGGGCAGTGATGCCATACGATATATTTTGGATCGAAGATGTATTACAGCCCGACGATATCGAAGGTGTGTCCGCGCTGCGAAAACGCGTGCAGCCGCTTAAGGTCGTCGGTGGTGAACACGAGTTTACCGCGCACGCGTTCAGACATATTGCTCGAGCACAAGCCCTCGATATGTGGCAGCCCGATATTACTTGGTGCGGTGGGTTGACGGAGGCAGTACGTATTGCCCAGCTGGCCGCCGCAGAGGGTATTCCCGTTTGTCCTCATCGGGGCGGTGAAGTGTGGGGAGCGCATTTCTTGGCTGCGGGCTACGGTGAGGACTTAGCCGAATGTCACATGGGTAATTTTGCTGTGAAGCAGCATGCTCTGTGGCTGGGCGAGCCCCAGCCGATTGACGGCTGCATCGAACTGGGAGAAGGTTTGGGTTTTGGAGTAGAAGTAAACGAAGCAATGCTCTAAGGGAACGGGCCGTACGCCCTAACGCCTCGCTTCTTTGCGGCATAGCGGACTTCGTATCCGTCTTTACCAACGTCCCTGATGGCGCTTAACGCATTCAGTACTATGTCGCGTTCTTGGGCCGAAACCACGCCAAATCCATAGCGTCGATTGCGGTGTTTGA
>CAXGPR010000127.1:0-8358 GCA_964011675.1 uncultured bacterium | reverse complement strand
GTTGTAGCGTGCACCGATTTGCCCGGTGATGTGGTCGCGCTCAATCTAGTGAACCGATTGGGATGTTCGCCCGCGGAGGTGCCTAGATACATGCTCTATGGAGAAGGCGACGTCGTGCGGGAAGGAGAGCCGCTAGCAGAGACACAGCCTTTCATAAAGTGGTTCAAGAGCACGGTCAACGCGCCTGCGACAGGGGTGGTTGAAAGTATTTCTTCCGTTACGGGCCAAGTTATACTGCGCAAAGAGCCGCGTCCGGTGGAAGTATTGGCCTATATCGATGGACAAATCGTTGAAATCTTTAATGGGGAGGGTGTTGTTGTTGAGACGCGGGGTGCGTATATGCAGGGCATATTCGGCGTGGGAGGTGAATGCTGGGGTCCCTTACACGTAGCGGTGGGAGCGCCTAACGAACAGCTTTCTTCGCTGGGCGAAGAATGTGCCGGGAAGATCGTCGTTGTCGGCAGCTTGATTACGCAAGATATCATTGAGCGCGCCCGTGAACTGGGCGCCGTCGGCCTTGTCGGTGGCGGTCTGCACGATCAAGACCTGCGCGCCTTGCTGGGGTACGATTTGGGCGTTGCGATAACAGGTGATGAAGATATTGGTCTAACCGTTATCGTCACAGAGGGCTTTGGCGAGATCGCAATTGCAAATAAAACGTTTGATATCCTGAAAACTTGTGAGGGAAAAGAGATCTCGATTTCTGGTGCTACACAAATAAGGGCAGGCGTGCTGCGGCCTGAAATTATTGTCCCCCAAACCGCAGAGGTGTCATCTCGCACTGAAGCGGCGGAACAGGGCGAGCATGGAATGAGTATCGGCGCCCTGCTACGCGTTATACGCGTTCCCTACTTTGGTCGTATTGGAAGAGTTAGTTCGCTGCCCACCGAACTGCAGGAAGTGGAATCCGGTGCGCGCGTGCGCGTGCTTGAAGTTGAGTTTGAAGACGGAGAAAAAGCCGTCGTGCCGCGTGCCAACGTCGAGATGATTGAGGAATGAGGTCTCTTATGCAGAACAAGCCGCTGTCGTGGTTAGTGGGGCTTGTCTTCCTAGGGGTGATTGCCTCTGACTGCCAAGGTCAGGATGCGCAGAATGGCAGGGGGTCGCTACCGCTCATTGATAATACCGAGGCCTTTGATACGCCCAATGATGCAGGGAATAGTATAACCCTGACCTGGGCGCGGCCCCGTTCAATTCCGGAAGGGGGAGTTTACAAAGCCTATATCGCGGAGTCGAGAGAAGGACCTTATTATCCTGCATCAGAGATCGCTGGCGGGACAAACCTGCAATCTGAAGAGCCCGAAACGTTTGGCTACGGTGACGCAGCGTGGGACGCACATTTCATTCACATAGCGGAGTATGCGGGTGGAGAAGGTGTCGTCTCTCTACAAAATGACAAGACCTATTACGTTCGCTTGGAACTGCACAGCGGCAATCGCTCTACGCGTGCCCCTATTGTCACGGCTTCTGCTCAGGGAAATTACTTTAATTGGAAAAAGCTGAACAATATCGTTTTAGGCGGATTGCTGTCCTTTCTCATTCTCGGCTTCATTAGTTTGGCTCGTCATCGCGATTTATATATTCGTCGCATTGGCGGTTTGGAAGCGCTTGATGAAGCGCTTGGACGCGCTACGGAAATGGGGAAGCCGGTTCTTTTTATACACGGCCTGCGAGATATGAGCCAGATATCGACGATTGCAGCCGTCAATATACTCGGACGCGTGGCGAGCCGCACGGCAGAATACGATGCAGCGCTGCGCGTGGTGGCCCCCGATCCCGTTGTAATGTCTGTGAGCCAAGAGACTGTACAAGCTTCTTATTTCGAGGCAGGTCGTCCTGACGCTTTTAATCCGGATCACGTTTTTGTCGCCGGTACAGAGCAGTTTAGCTATGCGGCTGCAACGGAGGGTATTATGGTGCGCGAGCGTCCTGCTGCGCACATAATGATGGGGTATTTCTACGCTGAATCGCTGCTCTTGGCCGAGACCGGTTCGACGACTGGTGCGATTCAGATTGCCGGAACGGATGCTTTCACGCAGCTCCCTTTCTTTGTCACTACCTGCGACTATACGCTCATGGGCGAGGAGTTGTATGCGGCAAGTGCCTACCTGTCACGAGAACCAAAGCTACTGGGTAGTCTCAAAGGCCAAGATGCTGGTAAAGCCATTATAATCGCGGCCATTGTGCTAGGTGCACTGCTCGCCACGGTGGATATCCCATTTCTAACCCACGTATTTACCCCGCATTGAGGATTAAACGATGATATTTCTAAGCCGTACGCTGCCCGTTATTGTCGCCCTCTGCTTCGGGGTTTTGGGCATTGGCATTTACTACGTTCCGCACGCGGCTGCGCAGAACTTAGAGAGAGAATTGGCCCTGTGGCTGCGTGTCGTTTTTGCCTTCTCTTATCTGTTGGGATTGTATAGCCTGCTCAATTTGCACTGGCAGCGGATACGTCAACGCGTAGAGGGCTGGGGATACAGTGCAATGGTGTATGTGGGTTTTGGATTGATGATGCTCTTTGTCATTCATAACGATGGACAAGGCCCTTTTGCGCCACAGGCGGAGGGAACGGCTGCGGAAAATGGATATCAGTGGCTGTTCGAATACGTTCAGGTCGCTTGTTCGTCGACCATGTTTTCTATTCTTGCTTTCTTCATCGCGTCTGCGGCCTACCGTACTTTTCGCGCTCGAACACCTGAAGCGGCTTTACTATTGGTTGCGGCCATTGTCGTTATGCTGGGTAGAGTGCCCATAGGCGCCTATATATCCGAGTATGTGCCGGCAGCGGCAGAATGGCTGCTCAACGTGCCGAACCTCGCTGCGAAGCGAGGCATCTTACTGGGCGTTTCGCTGGGGGCCATTGCGACATCGTTGCGCATCATATTTGGAATCGAGCGTTCGTATTTGGGAGGAGGAGACGAATGATACAGTGGTTGATGAACATAGACCGCCGCATCATTTTCGTTTTTGTATTTTTGGGCGTGGCGCTGCCTTTGCTGGCTAACGTATTCTTACCAATCAAGCCCACTCGAGACGTTATTGCCGTATATGATCAGTTTGAGAAAGTAGCCGAAGACGAGGGGATCGTTTTACTCAGCTTTTCTTATGGAGCGAGCACAGAACCCGAAATGCAGCCCATGGCGCGTGCCATACTGCGTCATTGCTTCAGCCGGAATATTAAAGTGGTGGCTGTTTGCCTCTGGCCCGAGGCCCCCGGCCTAGCTCGGAAGGTGTTGGAAGAAATTGGCGATGAGTTTGGAAAGACCTATGGCGAAGACTACGCCTTTCTTGGTTTCAAACCGGGGAACTTTGCCGTTGTACTCAACATGGGACAAGATTTTCGCGATGCGTTCCCCCAGGATAACTGGGGGACGCCGTTAGAGGAGTTAGCTCTTACGCGGGACGTACGCACGCTGCGAGATTTTGACTTTGTATTTGATTTAGCAGCCGGGGATTCCATCGAGTTTTGGTGGATTCCATACGGACAAGAGAAATACGGCTTTCCCTTTGCAGGTGGATGCACCGCGGTTATGGCTCCTGATCTGTTTCCCTTTTTGCAGTCGAAACAGATGGTAGGTCTTTTGGGAGGGTTAGCAGGGGCCGCAGAGTATGAAACGCTGGTAGGACGGCAGGACAAGGCAACAGCTGGTATGAGTGCACAGTCTATGGCTCATTTAATCATTGTCGCCTTTATCCTTTTTGGTAATATGGCATTTTTCCTGTCTCGACGCCGGTAACATGGGTATTGGGGAGATTCTGACGTGACGCGCGATACGTACATTTTCTTGGGTTTGGTGCTGCTGTTTGCCGTCGTCAACGGCGTGCTGCTGGCCAATGGAGTGTTGGCCGCAGATTGGGAGGGCCTAGGAGTCATCGTTGCCGCAGGATTGACGCTGGCTCTCTACAGCTTTCTCTACAAGGATAATCCGCTGTTTAAAGTGGCGGAAAATATATTTGTAGGCGTTGCAACGGCATACATATTCAGCCAGAACTGGTATCAGACCATTTATGGGGAAGTGTTTGTACGCCTGAGTGCGCTGGGCGGTGAAGACAGCGTGAGCGGAGACTGGTGGCTATTGGCTCCGACGGTGTTGGGTTTGCTCATGCTTACGCGCTTTTCGCGCCGTTTTGGTTGGCTGAGTCGCCTCTCATTTGCCTTTTTCGTTGGGTTGGGAGCAGGTTTGACGATTCCACGTACTATTTCCTCATTTATTCTGGCTCAAATTGAACCGATGCTTCAGCCGTTGAGTTGGAGCATTGAGGGTTTCAATCTGCTCGTTATCTTAATCGGTGTGGTTGCCGTGCTGGTATATTTTTTCTTCTCAGTTGAACACACGGGCGTCGTTGGTAAGGTGTCGCGTATTGGTATATGGTTTCTCATGATCTCGTTTGGCGCTTCGTTCGGCTACACGATTATGGCGAGGCTATCTTTGTTAATAGGACGGGTAACTTTCCTACTGGATGATTGGTTGGGCATAATGTAATTTTTATTTTTTTATCTTTGATAATGTAACGTTTTCCTTCAAGTTAGATTTATAGCGCATCGCTTTTTAAAACATAGTAAGCAAAACGCCACGCACCCCGTTGTGCGCGGCGTTTTATTTTGCATGGTGAGCAATTTCTACACGCTGTTGACTTTTACGGCTTGCCAAATAGTTTTTTACCGGTCGGATTCAGTTTGATCTAGTCCGATATTCCCCCGTTTCGTTGCGCCGAGAGGAGATACCCATGCATTTTCTTCACCTGCTTCTTGCAGCAATATTCGTCGTTTCAGTCGCCTGTCAGAGTTCGACTATGACGGCTGCAAAACTGTATTTAAAACAAGATGAGCCGCTGAAAGCAAAGGAGCAGCTACTCCTTACAATTGAGACAGAGCCAAAAAATGCAGAGGCTCATTTTTTACTGGGTAAGCTCTACGGTGCAGAAGGGGCATACGAGAAAATGGTCGCTCAGTTTGAGGCGGCGTTAGGCAGCCCTTTTCAAGCGGAAATCGACGTGTTGCGCCAGAATTACTGGGCTCGGGCATACAACGAAGGCGTCGCATTTGCTCAGGGCGATTCGATAGATTTAGATCGTTCCGGTGCGGCATTCGTTCTTGCTACGCGCATTGATGCGAATCGCTTAGAAGCATGGCGTAATTTGGCCTATGTATATTATCAATCTGAAAAGACAGAAGACGCTATTGCTACCTACAGACACATAACAGAGCAGGCGATCGATGATATTGATTCTTTCTACAGTCTGGGCGTTCTGTTGCTCAACGAAGCTCGATACGACGAAGCGGTCGACGTGCTCAATCGCCTAACGGAAACAGACGAAAATCACCTGGAAGGGCATATTAATCTGGCAGTTGCTCAGGTCAATACAAACGATTTCGAAGGTGCAGAACAGAGCTATAAGCAGGCGATCGTCATTGCCCCGGATGCTGCCAACCCGCGCTATAATTTGGGCAATCTATACTGGCAGCAAGAGCGATACGAGGAAGCGTTGGCCGCCTATGTCAAATCAGTTGAACTCGATCCGAGCGATAATGATGCCTTGTACAATCTTGCGATTACTCATATAGCGCTGGACGACGCCAACTCGGCGTTACCCCTTTTTGAAGAGCTCTCCATTCGCATGCCCAACAACGCGTCGGTTTGGCGCGAACTCGGGCGCATGTATGCTATTAACGGACAGATTAAACAGAGTGAAGAAGCCTACGCACGCGAACAGGCGCTGACAGAGTAAAGGGTATTGCGTTACCTACAATGCTTCAATACACCTTAAAGAGACTCCTACTCGCCCTACCAACTCTGTTGGGTATATCGCTACTGTCCTTCCTCATTATGCATCTGGCACCGGGCGATCCGGTCGACCTATTTCTAGGCGGTGGTTCCGGAAATGCAGGCGGCGAAGGCCTTTCTACTGACCGTAGAGCCGACGCAGATAAAACGCGCGAGGATCTGCGGCGTCAGCTGGGTTTAGATAGACCATTGCACATCCAGTATTTGAACTGGCTTTCTAATATCGTCCTGCGTTTTGAAGACTTAGACGGTTTTGAACGCGGGGCGCTGGTGGCCGATTCCATATTGGACCAGCTCGTGCCCGCCAAGCGGTCTGAGTTAATGGATATGGAGCAGACGGCATACAGAGAAGCATTTTTGCGTGAATTCCAGCGTCTCGACCCCGATCGGATAGGCGAATTCACCGCGAGCGATTTTTGGCAGAGCTCGCTTTTTTTTCCGGGAAAGAATTACAAATATGGGGGAGCAGGAGTCGAGTTGTACTACGCCGATACGTGGCGCGTGGTATCGCTCAATTTTGGTCGCTCTTTCAAGGATCAGCAGCCCGTTATAGACCATATTCTCGAACGTTTACCCATAACGTTTGAGATTAATATCATAAGTTTCTTTATCGCATATTTGGTCGGCGTGCCCTTAGGTGGGCTGTTGGCTGTGCGCCAGAACTCGCTCGTGGACAGGGTAGCAACAACCGCTACGTTTATGCTGTGGTCTATGCCGTCTTTTTGGGTGGGCATGCTGTTGATTCTGTTTTTCTGCAATCAAGAATTTTTGTATTGGTTCCCTGCTTCCGGAATCCAGTCAATGCAGGTTGATGAGACCTGGGGCGCGTGGCGCGTGTTCACCGACCATGCGCATCATATGATCTTGCCCATCTTGGCCTCGACTTATTCCAGTTTCGCTGGCATTTCCCGCTACATGCGCACGACCATGCTGGAGAATCTGCGTCAGGATTACGTGCGCACAGCCCAAGCCAAAGGGCTGCGTTTTCAGATGGTCGTAGTGCGTCATGTAGTACGCAATTCGTTAATCCCGATCGTAACGCTCATGGCTGGATTGTTGCCGGGCATGATTGCTGGATCCGTTTTTATCGAGACAATATTTACAATACCCGGTCTGGGACTTTTCGCGTTTCAGGCTGTTCTAGTACGAGATTACCCCGTTGCAATGGCGCTATTTACGATTGGTTCGGGCCTGTCTTTATTAGGTATTCTCTTGGCCGATATTCTGCTTAAGGCCGTCGATCCACGCATTGATTTCTCGCGGGCCCAGGCATGAGTCAGTTGGAAGAAGAAAAACGCGTCGCCGACGTAGATGAGCTCAATAAGAGTCATTCTTACGGCCAGGTAGTGTGGCGACAGTTCAGGAAGAATCGGCCTGCAATAGTGAGCTTATGGTGCATAGGCCTTCTCGCTTTTGTCGCTCTGACTGCGGATCTTATTGCCGGTAACAAGCCCTACTACATGGAGTACAGAGGCAAGAGTTACTATCCGGCGTTTCGCCAATACGCTATTTATTTGGGAGTTGCTGACTGGCCTAAAGAGCTCAAGCGCCGGCGCAACTTTAAGAAGCTGAAAGCCGACGTCATTATCTTTCCGCCTATTCCATACGGTCCTGGCGAAATCCGCTTGGCTGAAAAATACGTATCACCCGGTCGTGAACACTTGTTGGGAACGGATCGTTTGGGCCGAGATGTGTTGTCTGGCCTAGTACACGGATCTCGCTATGCACTAACGATCGGTCTGGTTTCTGTTGGTATCTCGATGTGTATCGGTCTTCTTCTAGGAGCTCTGGCAGGCTATTTCGGTGGATGGGTAGATCTCGTTCTATCGCGCTTTTTTGAACTGTGGGCGGCTATACCCAGCTTCTTTTTAATACTTACAGCCGCTGCATTCTTTCCCCCTAGCCTGTTCTTTATCATGATCATAATTGGCCTTACTAGCTGGGTCGGGATCGCGCGCCTGACGCGCTCGCAGTTTTTACAGGTACGTAGCTATGATTACGTGTCTGCTGCTCGTAGTTTGGGTTATTCGAATAGCCGTATCATGTTAAGGCACATTTTGCCCAACGCGGTGGGGCCAATCCTCATTCCTGCTGCGTTCGGCGTGGCGGGAGCAATACTGTCAGAGTCGGGACTGAGCTTTTTAGGTGTTGGCGTGCCGGCCGAAGCGATCACGTGGGGATCTTTACTTGCGGGTGCGCGCAGTAATGCTGCTGCATGGTGGCTTGTGCTGATGCCGGGCTTGGCGATTTTTGTGACTGTTACGCTTTACAATTTGTTGGGCGATGGACTGCGCGACGCGCTAGATCCCAAACTGCGCGGATCACGTTAAGTGCGCGGGTAGTTCCTCATTCTCTAGCACTTGGTCCAGCGTTTGCCGTTTGCGCGTTAGGTGTATGCTGCCGTCGCGAGCTAGTATGACCTCGGATGCTTCGGGAAACGAGTTGTAATTCTTGGCTGCCATACCCGCGCAGTAAGCACCACTTCCACCAATGACCATCGGGTCGCCTATTTCCGCTTCCGTTAGAAAGCGCGTCTGCAGACCTTCGGGGTTGTCTGGCTCAGGTGTCA
>CAXGPR010000126.1:0-8398 GCA_964011675.1 uncultured bacterium | reverse complement strand
TCTGGCTTGGAAGAACAAAAAATGGGTCATAGCTCAGGTGTTGTCCTCGTACATAGGCCACTTCGCTTGAGACCGGAGGTAGGTCGTCTGTAGCGTCTTCTTGGCTTCGTGCATCTGAGTGAAAGACAAAAATACACAGACACGTCAGCGCGGCTTGCTTGATCATATACACTCCTGAAATGCGGATTATTTATTCACCAAAAGATAGATGGGAGACCATCGAAAAACAATGATCGTCTCCTCACAGTTCTGATTGGTTTATAGTTAAATCCGTGCGTTGGAATATATCGGGATGTAGTGCCGTGCCGAGTCCGGGCTCTGTTGGTGGCCACGCAACGCCGTTTTCGATGTGTGGTTGAGTGGTAACGAGGTTGCGATAAAAACCGCGATAATATGCCCGTACGCTCTCTTGTATTAATGCGTTGGGACAGTGTAAAGACAGATGTATGGATGCTAAGAGCGTAACAGGTCCGGTGCAATCGTGTGTGGCAAAGGGTAGGTTGTAGCTGTCAGCCATCGCTGCGATCTTTCGGCTTTCCGTCAACCCTCCTGTCCATGTTACGTCGGTCATGAGAATGTCTACGGCCCGTCGTTCGAGCAGATCGCGGGCATGGTGGCGCGTCAGGGCTAGTTCGGATCCGCAAATCGGTGTTGAAGTAGATTGGCGTAGTTGTGCCAGTGTATCGACGTTATCCGGCTTGATAAAGTCCTCGAGCCACATGGGTTTGTAGGGCTCCAAGGCTTCCGCTATACGAACGGCTGCAGGTAACTTCCACAGCCCATGCCCTTCCATCATGACCTCCATATCTAACCCAACTGCGTCTCGGATTTTCTTGATAGGCTCTAAGCCTTTTTCCACGTCGTTAAAGCTGATATAAGTTCCGTTACTGGAAGAAGCAAAGGCATCAAATGGCCAGATCTTCATAGCGCGGATTCCCTCGCTAAGCAGATCTCGTGCTAATGTATCGGCCCGGTTTAGAAAAGCGTCGAGGTCTTCATAGTTTCCTTCCGCTACACGCGCGGAACCGATGCGAACGACGCCAGGAATGCCTCGAGCATACAGCGTGCCTGCGCAGGTATTATAAACGCGTATGGAGTCTCGGCTTGAACCACCTAACACGCGGTAAATTGGAAGCTTGGCTTGCTGTCCAAGAAGATCCCACAAGGCTACGTCAATTGCTGAAATAGCGCGCATCTCGTTGCCTCGGTTTCCATAGACGTGCGTGGCCTCATAGAGCCGATGCCAGTGTCCTTCTACATCTATTGGATCTCGTCCAAGTAAAAGCGGTGCGGCTATTTCGTGTATGAAAGCAGAGGTGGCCTGCGGCGTGTAATAAGTCTCGCCGAGGCCAATCATTCCGTTATCTGTGTGAATTTGTACAAACAGTATGTTAGCAAATTCGCCAACGTGTATTGTTTCTATTTTTGTGATTTTCATAATAGTACAACCTAAAAGCCGCAGCGCTCGGCCGCGGCAAAGAATGGGGCTGCCATAGCGGCTGCGCCGCGATAGGTTATATCGCTCGTCATAGGGTGTACCGAAATCAAGCGTGCTCCATTTTCGATCGCTTCCACCATCGCGTCTTCAATGTCTTTGGGGTCTTCCATTGAACCAGATCCGACGACGCGACCCATATGCAGGCCACGCTTTGCTGCTTCGCGGAACAGTTCGTTGACTGCGTCGTTGATTTCTGGAATTTCTCCCTCTCGTAAAATTGCGTCGAACGGTCCAACAAAGCCACAGGCTTTGTTGCGACCTTGTTCAATCATTAGGTCGAGCACGCGATCGCGCAGTGAGCGGTCCATGATATATTCCGCCGTTTCAAACTGAATCCATCCCTGCGTTTCCGTTTCTGCGTTGCGCAAATCGTCGGGTGTAAACATCATGGTTCGGTCGCCAGAGCGCACGGGATAGCCTCCGCGATCGTCTGCGGTTGCCTGTCCAGGAACAGGAAAATTTACGGCACGGAAAAATCGCTCAGCATCTTCGTACGTCGTGCTGTATGGACGCAGGGCAGCTCGGGCTCCTAGCTGGTAAACGTCGCCGTGGGCGGAGAGTGCTTCGCGGTGCAGGCGCTGCACGGAGAGCAGACCTAGCCGAGACTCTGCGGCATTTTGTTCGCGACCATACCAACCTTCCCACTGCGAGTGCTCGGCGTCGTTGACAATCCAAGAAAAACCGGCTTTGGCCCAAGCATGTGCCTCGCTCTCGCGAAAGCGATGCCATGGGATGTCGTTGAAGATACCCAATAGCGGCGGCGTATCTTCAACAGAAGCACATTGATCGAGCACCTCTTTTAAAGCGTTGCGATTAGGGTTGAGTGCATAGGCGTAGGCGCGCCGGGCAAATTCTTCACTGGTCAGCGGCAGGCTGCCGCCAATGGCTTCGATGGCGTTCAAGGTCGTCCTCCGTTTAGTACGATATGATGTCTTATGTAGACAGGAAAAGTCGCGTACAGAGAAGCTATCGGCAAGCTTGCCCACGGCGGGCAAGTTATCTTACCTTGATATGCGCACCTATTGCATGAGAGGATAATAGCATTTGTCTGAGGCAAATTTCACTGGGTCAGAAGTGAGCACACGGTCGTTAATCATCGGAACGTCCCTCGCGTTTTTTCTCAATCTGGCCTGTCCCTACTCCGTTTTAGTCCTGCAGAATGCCGGCCTGACCTCAGACTATATCGCGGCTGGTGCTATGATGATCTTTTTGCTTTTGGTCGGCCTGTTCAATCCACTGCTAAAAGTTGTCTATCGCCCCTGGGCACTGCGTTCGGGAGAAATGGTCGTCATCTATGTGATGATGATTGTCGCATCTGCTATTCCCACGTGGGGCTTAGTCACGAATTTGTTCCATATACTGACGCGACCTTTTTACTATGCCACACCAGAGAATCGCTGGGCCGAGCTTGTGCAGCCACTTATTCCTGACTGGATTGCTCCACGCGATCCGGACGTTGCCCGCTATTTTTACGAAGGTCTGCCTGTGGGAACTGACCTCCCTTGGGCCGAATGGGCTGTTCCTATGCTTGCTTGGGGAAGCGTTATGATGGCCATCTATCTGTTGATGGTAGCTACCATGGTTATATTTCGCCGTCCTTGGATTGAGCAGGAACGGTTGGTCTTTCCGCTTACGCAGTTGCCCATAGAAATGCTGCGCGGTGCCGATGAGGGTATCTTTCCTCGACTGTTTCGTAATCCGCTGATGTGGATCGGTTTCTCCATTCCATTCGTTATACAAATGCTGACTGGACTTCATCACTACTTTTTCTTTGTTCCGGAAATCCGTACTCTCCTCGATCCATTACGTCTTTTCCGCAACACCGTCACCCTCGTCATATTCGTCAACTTTGCGATTATCGGACTTACGTATTTTCTCAATTTGAACGTCGCTTTTTCCGTTTGGTTTTTTCATCTGCTAAGTCGGTTTCAAACAGGCATTTTTAATATTCTTGGCTACCAGATCAAGGGACATAACGAGGCGTTGACTGGTTCGTCGATTGCTCTATCTCATCAGGGAATGGGTGCGATGCTTGTTCTTGTAGGGACTATGCTATGGATGGCACGCTCGCACTTGCATCACGTATGGGCGGCCGCTTTTCGCCCGGGATTTAAAGCCGACGACGCGGATGAAATTCTTTCTTATCGCGCTGCGGTATGGCTGTGGATTGGATGTGCTTTATTCGTCTTTTTTTGGTTGATGGCGACGGGTTTACCTTTTCTCTCGACACTGGTCTTTCTTGTTGGTGCGTTTGTCATTTTTCTCGCTATAGCGCGCGTCATCGCTCAAGGGGGAGTCGGTTTTACTTCCGCGACTATGCTGCCGCAGCCGTTTTTAGTCTATACGTTGGGCACAGAAATGGTCGGGTGGAAGGGATTGGCTTCTGTTAGCTTGAGCTACTCGTGGGCGGCGGAGATGCGAACAACGGTGATGGCATCGGCAGCTAATGGCCTTAAACTCGCGCACAGCGCACGAATGAACCACCGACGCCTGTTTTTGGGAATGGTACTGGCCATTGTCGTGGGAATGGCGGGCGCGACGTGGATTACGCTCGAACTCAACTATCGCCACGGTGGCATCAACCTGCGTCAGTTTGGGGTGCCGAGTATGGCGTATGGTTTTCTGCAAGACAAATTACTCAATCCGATCGGGCCGGATCACATTCAGCCGCGTCTTTTATTCACGGCTATTGGCGCTGCGTTGATGGGGTTCCTTATCTACATGCAGCACCACTATTTGTGGTGGCCGCTCCATTATATCGGTTTACCGGTTAGTGACAGCTGGGTAATGGGCTGGGCGTGGTTTTCCGTTTTCATAGGATGGATGCTAAAGGCCGTTATTTTCAAGTTTTCGGGCACCAAGGGGTATTTTACTTACAAACCACTCTTTGTCGGTATGATTGCTGGTCAATTGATGGGAGGGGCTGTGTGGATGGTGGTTGATTTTATTCTGGGAGAAGTGGGCAACGTCGTATTTATTGGCGTTAGATAGAGAGGTCGCGCAATGGAAACAGGAACATACAAAGGGGCCTCTATAGGACGAACGGGCAGAGGCGACTGGGGCCACGGGTTGCATTTAGGGCTGTTAGACAATGCCAGTGTAGAGGTTGTTGCTGTTGCCGACGAGGACGAAAATGGACGTTTGCAAGCGCAGTCACAGCTGCAGGCGTCGTGCGCTTATGTGGACTACCGTCAGATGTTAGATAGAGAACAGCCGGATATCGTTACCATCGGTCCGCGGTGGACCGACTGCCATCTTGCTATGGTGCTAGATTGCATTGAAGCGGGTGCGCATGTCTACTGTGAAAAGCCAATGACGTGGAACTTGCAGGATGCAGATCGGATCGTAACGGCGGCTGATTCGGCTGACCGAAAGATCGCCGTGGCCCATCAGGCGGTCTATCTGCCTCGCGTTCAGGATCTGCGGGACCAGCTGAAGGAAGGCTGTATTGGCGCTCTGGAACAGCTACGCGCCGTAGGGAAGCAAGACCGGCGCAGTGGTGGAGAAGACATGATTGTTTTGGGTACTCATCTTTTTAATCTGATGCGTTTCTTAGCTGGAGACGTAGAATGGATGTCGTCCCATGTAACGGTTGAGAGACGCGCGTTCGTCCAAAGAGATATTACAGAAGGGGGCGAGCCCATAGGTCCAATCGCCGGTGATAGCGTTGAGAGCTTTTTCTCCTTTGCAAGCGGCGTCAGTGGGTTTTTCACTTCGCGCAGCGAGCAGCCCAATGATGGGCACTACGGATTGGATATCATCGGAAGCGAGGGGCGCATTGCTTTTCGCGGCGGTAGCGGTGGTGAAATGGTGCGGTATCCGCACGCCGCTTTTATGCCACACGATGCAACGCGTGCTTGGCGCCCGATGGAGGGACTGCCCGACGTGCCGCTAAGTGATGGTAATACGCGTGCGATTGCCGATCTGGTTGCGGCGATAGAGGAAGACCGTCCACCGTTGTCTAGCGCGCGCGACGCACGTTCGGCGTTGGAAATGGTCCTCGGAGCCTATGAAGCGCAGATAACTGGTGCACGAGTCACGTTCCCTATGGCAAACCGCCATCATCCACTGCTCGCTTGGAAAGAAGGTTACTATGACGGATAAAAAAGTGCCACACGAAGTAATTCCCTGCGATAAGCTACCGGCGGGTCGTTATCGCGACTTACCGGAGCCGCCATCGTCGTGGACTAAACTCATGGGGCCCAGCATATTGCTTTTGGGTTTGTCCATCGGTAGTGGTGAATTCGTTCTCTGGCCTTACATCACATACAAGTTTGGCTTCGTCGTTTTTTGGGCCTGCATGGTGGGTGTGCTCACCCAATACTTCATTAATATGGAAATTGAACGGTGGACGCTTGCTACCGGGGAAACGGCCGTAACGGGCTTCTGTCGGCTGTGGTCTGGATGGGCTCCGGTTTTTTTGCTGTGCAATATTGTACCATGGATTTGGCCGGGATGGGCCTCGGGTGCTGCCACGATCCTCAGCTGGGAATTAGGTGGGGGAGAAGGGATGCGGGTATTTTACTCTATCGCCAGTTTGATTGCCATCGGTCTAGCTCTGAGTTTGGGACCGGTTATATACAACACCGTGGAGCGCATTCAAACGGTGCTCATAGGTGGCGTCTTGCTATTCCTACTGGTTGTTTTTGGCTTGGTTGTAGAAGTCGATCACGTTGTAGAGATGGGCCGAGGTATTGTCAACGTCGGCCATATTCCTGCCGAAATGGAACTGACGCTCTTTTTAGGGGCTCTGGCTTTTGCCGGTGCTGGAGGTACGATGAATCTGGTGCAGAGTGATTACGTGCGCGATAAGGGGTATGCGATGGGAGCCTATGTCAGCCGTTTGACGAGTCCTCTTACAGGTAAAGAAGAAGTGGTTGACGACATAGGTTACCACTTTGAGCCTAGCGACGAAAATATGCGCCGCTGGCGAGGTTGGTGGAAAGCGGCCAATCGCGAGCACTTTGTTACGTTCTACCTCCTGTCGGTCTTTTCTCTCATGCTTCTCTCTCTTATTGCTTACGCGACGGCGCGGCAGACGCCCGGGCTTGAAAAAGGTCTTGGTTTCATTCGCGTTGAAAGTGTATTTATCGGAGCGGAACACGGAGCCTTTTGGGGACACGCGTTTCGTTGGATGGGTATCGGTATTTTGCTGACGACTGCGCTCGGCCTGCTCGACGCCTGTGCGAGAATTTCAGCTGATATCATCAAGACCAACTGGCTGCGGGCTCACGCTAGTTGGTCTAAAAGTCGACTATACTTTTTCATGCTGTGGGGACAAATAGCTTTTGGTTGTGCCATCATGTTGACTCCCTATAACCAACCGATTGTTCTGCTGGTGCTCAGCGCTTCCCTCAATGGGGGAGTGATGCTGATCTATTCTTTTCTCCTGCTGTGGACTAATAATCGCGTTTTGAAGGGCCAACTTGCCATGCATCCTGTCCGATTTATCGCTATGGTGTGGGCCTGCGCTTTCTTTGGCTATTTCACTTTTGTTACGCTGAGTAACCAACTGCCACGCCTTTTATAGTTTTGATAAAAGCGAAAGTATTTAATAGGAGCTGTAATTTCCCACTTAAGTAATTGTTTGTAACGAATTGCATGTGAAATGCTTGCATTTGACAATTACTAGTCAGGGTATTATGGTAAGTACGCTTTAAAATATGATGCGGTAATGCAATTACAGAGTTGGCACTATCTCCAAAAAGCAAGGGAGGGTAACCATGCGCATTTCGCTAAGGAGGTTGTGGGCCGTGCCGTTGGCATTGGCCTGTGTCTTATCTGCTACACCTGCGGCGGCCGGAAACGGTAAAATCGCAGGTGTGGTGCAGGATGATTCTGGGCAAGCGTTGCCTGGAGCCAATGTAGTAACTACGGTCGGCGGTGAGAAAGCAGGGGCTATCACCGATGACCAGGGTCGTTACTTTATTCTCAACGTGCCTCCAGGCACGTATTCGGTCGAAGCTAGTTACGTTGGCCATCAGGCGCTGCGCAAAACCGATATTGCGGTGCGCCTCGACCTGACGACGACGGTAGATTTCAGTCTGGATACCGAAGCAATACAAACCGAAGCCATGGTTATAACGGCTGAGGCACCCATGGTTGAACGCTCGTTGACCACAAGTCGTGCATCGATTGGTTTGGCCGAGATCAACAACACGATGCCGGTGGCAGACCTGCAGGAACTCATCAACACGACGCCAAGCGTTTTTCGCGGCTATATCCGCGGTGGGCGCAAAGCCGAGGCCAAGGTCTTAGTCGATGGTATCGACGTTTCTGATACCTACTTTCGCGCCGGCGAAGGGGCCAATACCTACAATCCTTACACCGATGTGAACCGCACTTCGGACGGTGAGTTTACGGCCGTCGGAATCAATGCGAGTAATGTGCAGGCGCTTGATATCGTAGCTGGTACGTTCAACGCTGAATACGATGCCGCTAGCGCTGGCGTCATCAATGTCGTAACTCGTGAAGGAGGTGATAAGCTAGAGGGACGCCTATTCATCCGCAGCGGTCTCGGTGGGTATAAAAATGCGGGCCCCGATGTGTATGAGAGCCGCGTCAATTCTGATCCAGCCGAAGACGGCAGCGTCGACAAGACGACTTATTATGATTTGTACGAACAGGCCAAAGCCGATCTGCTAGCTTCAGAAGATGCGTCCGACGTGACGAAGGCAAAGCAGTACTATACATTCAGCCCTAGCGACGTTACCTACGGAAGCAACCCTTCCAGCGAAGTTGAGCTGTCGTTGGGAGGCAAGCTGCCTGCTATCGGCACCAACTTTTACCTGACCACGCGTTATCTCAACGACGAGGGATTGTTGCCCAATACGCTCAATCGCTCAATGCGTCATTCGCTTAAGTTGACGCACAAGGCGGGCGACAATCTCAAGCTAACGG
>CAXGPR010000125.1:0-8600 GCA_964011675.1 uncultured bacterium | reverse complement strand
GAGTAGGTGACTGTTAATCACTTGGTCGTTGGTTCGAATCCAACTCGGGGAGCCACTTACATTCTCTAAGCGATTGAGACTGTAAGACTTTTTGGTTGAGCGCTTGGATCGCTACCACAAAACTTCCCACACTGCGCTTTCAAAGCGCTTCTTGAACATACGTCAGGTAGACGCGGCGGAACCAATCGCCCGCCATTCCCTCCATGGTCGCAATTGCAGGGATCATGGTCTTAAGCACCGAGCAACGCATTACCCTATTGCTCTCCGTTGGATTATCCCAAGCGGAGGAAGCAATAGCAAAGTCCTCTTCTGACCAACCATCGTCTTGTACCGCTTCCAGCAGAACACCTTGCCAAGCAGTTTCAGCAACGCCGACCTGATCCGGTCCTAAAGTGATACGAGGTGGGGACTCTGCAGCCTCCGCTTCAATGCTCTTCCGAATGATCCTCATATATTCGTACAAATGCTCGTCGCCTAAGGCTTGTACGTACCGAAATTCAGCTAGTTGTACCTTACCCTCATCGGAAAGGCTGACTTCGCATGCCCTCCCTTCCGACCGGATGATTGCCGAATAATACACGAAGAACGTGTTCACGTCTTTCTGCGGAAGTCGTGCCAGTCCGTTCATCACCAATCTGTTGGACAGTCGGAGCAAGATTGCCCCGGCCGCATCAGGCTGACTACGGAAATCAATCCGCGCAGCGGCCATTTCTTTTTCGGCGCGAGCAATTAGCGCATCGCTAGCATAAAGCTTCCCGAGGTGATCCGCCATCGCGGTATGCAGCTTACCGGTCGCACCCATCGAGGTTGCAACTCTGGCAGCAAACCCTTCTTGTCGAAGCGAGGCACCCAGTGTCGCAATGGGGTAAGCGGGAGGGGCCGGAGGGGGGATCTTGGCCGTGCGTATAGGTGGCGGGGTCGGAGCGTTGGCCACATCGGGCTGGTCTTGTTCGAAGTCTACCCCGGCCAGTTCTCGAGTATGTTCATTCAACCACCATATTTCTTCAGGGGGAGCCAGCGTTGCAAAGAGAACAGTATCCTCAGAATAATTAAGCTGAGTGAGATACCTACCCACCAGAGCGTTCGCCGCCCCACTTTCTACGAGACGCCCCTCACGATCTAAGTAGCTCGCATGGAAGCCCAATCCAGCATTCCGGCCGAGGGTTTTCCTAACACCCCCCATCCAGATGAGAGCACAAGCTGACGCACATATATCTTCCCCAAGGACCGCCGTTTCATAGCCACGAAGGCGAATAAGCCTCCCAATTTCCAGCGCAGGAATAAGTTGTCCGCCATCACTCTCTAAGCCGACAATCGCATGAGGAAACCGTATCGATAGCTCACGAAACCTTTCCTCGTCACCTTCCACGATATCGCCCATGATCAGGATAGCTTCCGTCCCGTCATCGAGTGTCTGGTTATAAAACTCAGCGGAGTAGGCAGGGATTGGATAGGCCAACCCCAACGCCAAAGCTGCTTTTGTGATTAAGGATCGCATGGCCACTCCGGTATGTCCGCTAATAGAGTATAGCTAGCGATAAAATCTAAAGGGCTCATTTCGCTGCGCGCAAGTCTGCGAAAAGAATTTCACGTATATGGCGAGGGAACCGCGAGTACATACAATCTAATTGCTTCAGTAGCGATCTTGGGTGAACCAACCCGTAGCTTCTCGACCACGCAACCCGCGTCAGGCGCGGTCATCGACAACGAAACTAAGTTAGGCCGAGTTGGGCGGCTAAGAAGGAACAGATTGAGCCCGAGGGCCACTACGTAGAAGGTCGGGTTCTGGCTATCATTTGACGCCGTGCGCGCTCATATCTGAGGCGAGGCGGTGGGCCTCTCTTCGCGCAAGGCGGCGACCCCGCGTGAAGTTCTGTACCCCGGCCCATCGCCTTACCCTCGCCGGTTGCAGTGGAGGCAATCCTCTCAGGCCGGTACTTACACCCCTACGAGCTGTATAAATAACGGCTCCGCATCGCATGGGCCATAACGCTCCTGCCACGCTTCTAGTTCGGCTTCGACATTTGATTGAGACGTAACCAGCAGAACCGGACGCAGGCCATCTGGTTCGCCAGCACCTTCAAGCCTTTCGACCCTCGTCCGCAGACTACGCATTGACCACTTCGGGTTTACGGATAATCACGCGTAGGATCTTATTGCCCTCGCCGATGGGGCCATGCTCCGCCTCATGAGCCGCCGTTGCTTCATCCTCGCTTTGCCCTTCGTGCTGGATGATCCGAACCCACGGGGCGAAACCGCCGAACGTTCGCGTCTCCAAGGCCTCAAGCCGCCGCTTCATAGCTCCAACCATTCCCGTACCTCCTTTGAAAGTTTGCTCAGATCGCCGTCAAACTCTGGCTGACGTTCGTTCTCGACACGCTTCTGTTCATCGGCTGACAGCGGGATGCCGAGCCACTGCTTACCCCAAGGAGAAAACGTGCCTTCCCGCGTCCTCCCCTCCAGCGTAGCCAGCCGTCGCTTGAGCGTGCTCATTGCTTTTGCTCCAATGCCGTGAGGCGACTTTCCAGATCGCAGGTTTCTACGAGTTGCTTGTGCGAGGTCAGCAGGGCCATGACACGCCCGGCCTCGTCCGGTGTTACTTCACCAGCCGCTACCGCAGACAACAACGCGGAGGAGGCCTTAACCGCATCCTCAGCACTGGCGATTTCAGGCAACGAGAAGCTGACCGGACTGTCCCGGCGGGCAGGTGCGATACGATCCAAGCAAAGGCGTAGCGCCGTAACGTCACCCTCCAGTGCCTTATCGATCGCCTTTCGGGTCAGAGATTCGTGCTCCCCCTCCAGCAATGCTTCGACTGCTAGGGTTGTCTTATTCCGCGCACCCGGAGTGCGGCCACCGAGGCCATTGCCGGGAGCGAACCTCCCATCCGGTTTCCGACCGTTATTTTTCGGAGTGTCAGACATTAGGACCTCCCCCAAGGCATATAGCTTCAAGTGCTGTCACACGCGGTACAAGCGCCTGCGAACCCGCCCCAAAGTAGCCGTCGAAACGGTAGGAACCTTGCCAGGTTTCTGTCTCGAAGCGGGAGGTGTGGCGGGGGTCTTGGATACCGATAGTACGCCCTCGCTTTGCCTCACTCTCCCGATGATGTAATCTTGCAAACTCAAATGACGGACTTGAACTAGCACAGTTCGGGGAGAAAGTCAACCTTTGTTCTCGTAATGTTCGACATCCGGAACGGTTCGCGATAGGCACGGAAGCTTGAGCAGCAAGCGCCTTGATTCCCTCGCGGACTATGCCCGGCACCATTACAGTGTGAGGATTGATTGCCGCTGCGGTCGCGTAGTCATGCTGGACCCGCACGATTTGCTAGCGACTATCGCGGCGAGAGGGTTGCCGCGTTATAGCTTGGAGGGCTTGGCAGTGCGCCTAAGGTGTCAGAAATGCGGAGCAAGGGCAAAGCGGATTGGTCCCGGTCTCGGAGATTGAGAGGGGCCAGCTTCAGTTACAGAACCGACTGAATCTATACCGCACTCTGACCTCTTGAACGTGTCGCAACCTTGAGGGGCATATATGGTCCCCACCGACTAACGTATGTCAGTAAAAGTCGTTGGAATGGCTCAATTCTACGGTCTGAGATTATCGACGCGATAGGGTTCACAGTCATTTAACCATTAAAAATCAGGCCGTTAATCAAGCGTATAGAAATTGAACGCCAACCATTCGTCGTTCGATTGGAGGCGTTATGATGTTTTTTAGAGCGTTCGGCTTCGGGATGGTCCTAGGCGCGGCTTTTCCGGGGTTTTTTGCTGGCCTGTTCCTTGCTGTACCTTTTCTAGGCATATTTGCCGTGATCGCCGGGACCGGTATCCTCGGCGAAATATACAATTTCACCGGACATATCGCACTTACTATAGTTGCGAGCTTGGCGCTGATGATTGGGGCCTTCAAGTCTCTCGTCTGGGCGAGCTTTCGCTTTCCGAAGGCAGCAACTGTAGGCTTCGTGAGCCTCTACACACTTACCTACGGTTCGATCGCCTACGGTATTGCTGATGGCGATTGGATTTGGGGGGCGGTGATTGGCGGCGGCGCTGGTTGGTACGTGTTCTCGAAATTGAAGCCATACCTGTGGTCCACGAACGAGGAGGATCTGCAGCGACTTGCTGAGGTCTAAGCTCCATCATGCCGCAGTGAAGCGAAAAGGCTGAAGGGGGACATGAACTGCAGCGGCGCTAACGGCAAACACTACGCAAGCGCAATTTGCAGCGTAAGGGGCGCGACCAGAACAACCATTAGGGCCGCAAAATCTAACCGAACGGCCCACCAACTACGAGGCAGGTGGCGGCGGCTGGATCGAGCGTGACAACGAGATCCATGGGCACCCCCGAGAACGCTGCCCATGAGGCCAAAATTGACGAGCTGGCGGACGCGCACTTCGATGCCGCGCTCGCTTTACTTTCGACCCCCGCGCCGGACGCCAAGGCCTACGCCTATAAAATGCAGGCCTATCACGATGCAGAGGCGTTCCAGTGGACGCGCAACCACGAAGTGACCGAGGGACTGGTTAGCGACGCTAAGCGGCTGATGCACTAAACAGCGGCACGGCTCCCGAGCATAAGCCCGTCACCCGTAGCAAGGTGGCGGGCCTTTCTATGTCACCCCGGACATCTCCCGTTAGAAAATGGTCCCTACTGCGGGGTGCGAGATGTCCCAAATTTGTCGGTCAAATGGGTGTCGGGTTTCCGATAGTAATATAAATACTACACCCCCCTCCCCCTCTCCCCCCCCATAACACCGTTTAGGGTCGAAAACCGATAAACAGCGGGCCGATTGCGCGTTTCGGACCGAACGCAAACGATCAAATCGTGGTCGAGCAAAAATTGGCGCGCTTTCTGGAGCCGTGCGAGCGAAAGCGGCAGCGTCTTGCTCCACCCATTGGCAATCAGAAAATCCCGGCCCCAGTGTTCGGCTCGACAAAGCTGGTACAGGTAGAGGGCGTCCGGATTGACCTTGAGCAAGTCATGGGCTGCGCGATTAATCTGCACGAACCTATCCCCTGCGAAGCCGTTGCAACCTTCCTGCTGGTACTTCCAAGCGCTGCGGGCTGTCCGGGCGACCTCTGGCTCAGGCAAGGCATCCCACAGCCCACCCTCATTCGTTTCCAGAGCGTATCTAACTAGCTCGTCGAGCGAACCGCACCCCGGCGCAGCCTTCCCGCAAATGGCTAGAAGTGTCTTGTTCCGTTCACCAACTTTTGCGGTATCAGATCCTGGAGCCTTTACATTTTCGGGCGAAGTTAAGGTTTCGGCTACCGGCAACATCTTCGGCAGTGCGCCGAGGTCAGCTAGCGACCCCTCCAAAAACTCATATCGACGCGATCCAGAACGGGAAGGTGGCGCGACAGCATAGCCGCCCCCAAGAATGTCTATTGCCCGACCGGGGAATAAGCCGCAGCGCAATTGTCGCTGCTCGCCATTGTAACGATACCAAACGTGGAAATTGCCCGAGGCGGTGCGCGCAATAACCGGACTTGGTCCGAGTTTGCCAAGGACATCTGCCAGAAGATTTTCGCATGGCTCGTCGATGTCTGCCATCGCTAGGCGATTGCGGGGGCCACACATGAACCCGAAAGCGTCAACGTCTGAGAATTTCGACGCCAGTTGCGCGGACCCTTTGCGCCCGATCCTGTTGTAACTTTTGACGCGGGGCAATTTCTCGTCCGCGTTCACTGGGAATGTCGCAATTCCTGCTTCGGCATAGGCGGGTTGCCAGTCTGCAAAGACGCCCATTGCTACTCCTCCCCCGTCGAATCGACTTTTTGCCGACCGAGGCAGAGGCGCAGTCCGCCCCATGCCCCGCGCGCTTCGCGAATGTCAGAAAAGGACTGCACGGTAGGATGCAGCCCGCCAGCGTCGGGAGGATCGAGGACGACGCTGTAAACGCCGTCCTCTCCCAGCGACAAAATGACCTTGCCGCGCTCCATCTACGCAGCCCCGTCTTGAGTGTCGTTGTCGTTATCGGCTGGCGCAAATTCGGGCAGGACCCAAACGCAACCCGAACGGCCCGACGCACCCTTGCGGCGCTTCTTGCTATCGGCCACCTTCTTGCCAGCGACCAATTCGCTTAGACGCGAACGAACCTGCGTAACGTGCAGGTCGAGGGCGTTTGCCACATCATCGCCAATGACACCCGCTTCGCCGCTTGAAGCGACCACGGCCAGCACCTTGGCGCGGATCGTCTTGGCACTAGATGCCATGGACTCCGCAGCGAGACGCGAGGTTTCTGGCGCTCCCCTGCGGTGCCCTGGAGTATGCGGATAGCGATCGTTTCTGATTTGTTCGCCTCTAGGCTTCATGGCTAAGGCCCTCCACTTCGACACCCGCACGAGATGCGAGCTGACCAAACCACTCGACTTGCTTGTCAGTGAGCGGAGAAGCGTCAACGACGCATTGGCCTAAAAACGATCCTGCCTTTCGCGTAAGGCGGGCTTCGCAGCGCAAAATTTCTAGCGCAGCGTTGCGGCGATCTCCAAAGGCAATCATGCTGCACCCCCTGTCACTGGACGCATCCAGCAGTGAGAGCGCGCATGGCCCGACGCGATAGCGAGGGCTTCCCCGTTATTGACGCTCAGGCGATCAAGCGCCCCGTCAAAGAGAACGAAATCAAATTCTGGAGGGTAATCCGGTAGTGTCGTCATGTTGCTTTTCCTTCACGTGGTGACCGCGAGGAAGCTGACGAACAGGGCGGTTGTAGTTTGCGGAAGGTTCCGCTATAATGCCGTTGCTAACGCCGTCCGCTTCAACACGGATAATTAGGCCGTCCCTCGCACAGGGGCGGCCTTTCGGTTTTTGAGGTGCGGATTAAGCCACAGCCCCAACGACAGGCAGGCTTTCCCGCCACGCCTTCTCGTCTTCCAATTTGATACGGGTTGCCCTGCCCAGTTTGGTGAAGGGTAACCTTCCAGCGCGATGTTCGTTGTAAACGAAAGCCCGGCTGCAATCGTTATCAGCGCAGAACGCTGCGATTGATTTCATGCCACTCGAAAAGTTCGCTCCCTGCGAAGCTTTCTGTTGCATTGTAGAATTTGACGGCTTATCCATGCGGCTGAGCTCCTGTGTGTACGCCGAGAATCATAGGCGAACGAGACCCGGCAAGCTACGCTGTTCCGTAAATGTTCGGGGAAAACTCGCTCGAAGGCGATTCGCTTAGGCGGATCGCAGCGACAGCGGCAACTGCACCACATCGCCTGAATTGCCCGACGCATAGCACCCCCACCCGTCAAGCAGGGTACGCCGCATCTCTAGGAACTTCGCGCGATTGTAGGCCCTGACCACCTTGTCGGGGATGCGGTGCGCTAAGGCCGCTTCTGCAACCGCCTCCGGGATCGTGGGCATACGCTCTGCAGCCCATGTGCGGAATGTAGAGCGAAAACCATGGACGACGTAGGGCAGCGAAAGCAGCTCTTTGCCAATCGTCATATCCGATAGGCGCTTGCCGCCCTTCCCCGGAAACACATGGCAGTCATTCTCTGAGGTGCGCCACCTCTTCGCACGCTCCAGAATAGCCAGAGCCTCCGGCGATAAGGTGACCGTGTGGGCCTCACCGTTCTTGCGCATCATAGATGCCGGACGCCGCCATTCGGCAGCCTCGAAGTCGATTTGCGACCACTGTGCATCCCTCACTTCGCCATTGCGAGCAGCGGTTAGGATGGTGAACAGCAGCGCCAGCCGCCCGATCGTTTCCGTCTTGCCCTCTACTGTCGAAACAAAAGCGGGCAGTTCCTCATAAGGCATGGAGGCAAAGTTGCCGCCCTCCTGCTGCTTGGACAGGAGCGCCGACAGGCTTTGACGCGGTGCCGCCTCCGTGCGCCAGCCGCTCGCCTTAGAGAAATCGAGGATAAGTCCGATCCTGTGACGCAGCTTTTTCGCCAGAGCGGGTTTCGTGTGCCAGACAGGCGAGAGTGCCGCGGCCACGTCTCGCTCTGTAATGCTATCGACACGCAGCTTCCCAAGCTTGGGGTGTATGTGCATCGAAAGAGACGAGAGAAAGGCCGCAGCAGTCTTTTCCGACCAGCCGGGACGCTTGGCCTTATAACAGGCGTCAGCAGCACCCTTGAATGTCGGCGGCGCGTTGCTTTCCTTGTCGCGTTCAGCAATCGGATCCCGCCCCTGCTTGGCAACCTTACGCAATTCTCGTGCGCGGTCCCTCGCCTCGGCAAGACTGTAAGCGGCAAGCGATCCAAGCCCGATGTCTTTTCTGGTGCCATTCACTTGGACACGCAGAACCCAAGACTTCGCGCCAGTGGGCGAGACTAGAAGATAAAGCCCCTCCCCATCGCCATGGCGCCCAGGCTTGGCGTTCTCGACTTGCTTGATTGTCAGTTTGCCCACGGGTCAGCGCTCCCACACAATTTCCCACGTTATGCGCTGGATAGAGAAAGGCGTCAATGCACGCCCAAAGACAATACACCCCCGTAAGCCTCAGAATTTAGGGAGCTTCAAACACAGAGAGATTCATCAGAGGACGAGAGTTGCAATCCAACTCGGGGAGCCACTTTTCTCACAAATTCAACAGCAAGCGCCCGCCCACCCAGGCGGTGAGCGCAGCTGTGCCCCAGCGGATCCAGCGCTGCGGAAGGT
>CAXGPR010000124.1:0-8711 GCA_964011675.1 uncultured bacterium | reverse complement strand
CCGATGGCGTAGGCTTTTCCATATAAATTGTCATGGTGTGGAAAGTGCGGCGTGTGGTCCATCATGTAGGGACCATTGAAGCCATTGTCACGATAGACCTCCATCGCCCGCTTCATATCCACCTCGCCCTCATCTATAAACACTTCTGTAAAGCGCGGCAGCTGCCCGCGCACGTTGCGAAAATGCACCCAGGCAATCTTATCGGCCGATGCCATCTCAGCGATGGCGTCATAAATGCCCTCTGGCCCGAGGAGCTCTGTCATACAACCTTGGCAAAAAAGCATCGCGTTACTGTGGCTCGGAGCAATTTCAAAAAGCGTGCGGCGAAACTGAGCCAGCGTAGAGCAGATTTGCGCCACACCGCCCAACGGCTCGGGTATAGGCGGATCGTCCGGGTGCAGCGCCATGCGAACGCCGGCTTTTTCTGCAGCTGGGATAACCGTGCGCAAAAACGTTTCCATGCGCTGCCACATCTGCTCTTCGGAGACGGGCGGTTCGTGCGGCGCCGGACGATTTGCGTCAAACGCTTCGTAGTCGAAGGTGCTGTACTGCACGCCGCCGCGTCCCAC
Source organism: uncultured bacterium (assembly GCA_964011675.1). Taxonomy (GTDB): domain Bacteria; phylum Latescibacterota; class UBA2968; order UBA8231; family UBA8231. The sequence goes on along the minus strand of CAXGPR010000124.1, from coordinate 8,142 downwards.
ATCTGAAGTCGTGCGAAAATTGCCCATTGGCTTAAAGTTCCAGCCTAAACAGGGGATACCGGCCCTTCCCAAGCTCTCAAGCATCTGGCACCAATAGCCAATCTTCTCATCAGCGTCCTTTTCATCTAGGGTGATTTCCTGCCAAGCTGACATAAAGACGTTGTTGAGTTTGAGCCCGTGCGACTCAATCTGCTCACGCGCATTTTCCAGCTCTTCTGTGCAGTCTTGTCCGGCACGCAGCGCCTGCGCCAGTGTCGAGTTAGCTGCTCCCGTGCTGCGCACCTTGACGCCAGCCTGCGGCTTTCCTCCGCGCAGCTCTAAATGGATGGAATCGACGCCTATTGACCGAAAAAAGCTCAGGAGCTCGTCGCTCAGCTCTGCAATGCCAATCTGTTCCAGTATGTGCATCCGTCTAATCGCGTCTAAACCCGATGCGCTAAGAGGGCCAGATCTGCTTTCCACCGTCCACGCGCAGCACCTGCCCCGTTATGTAAGTGTTGTTTTCCGAAACGAGAAATTCCACGGCGCGCGCTATTTCAATCGACTGACCGTAGCGCACCAGCGTTCCGCCTTCCTGCTGCATCTCCTCGTCTACTACGCGACTGGCCAGAAAGCGCGGCGTCTGAATATCGCCCGGCGCAATGACGTTAGCCGTCACATTGTAAGGACGCAGCATCTCGGCCAAACAGCGCGTGTACTCGTGAACGGCGGCTTTAGCCGTCGCATAAATCGCCGAATTTTCTGTGCCAAATAGCCCGGCAATGCTGCCAATGCTAACGATGTGACCGGCCCTGCGCCTCATCATCTCTGGCGCGATAGCGCGGCTACACAGAATGCAGGTCATCAGGTTTCGATCCAGCACCGTGCGAATATCTTCTATTGCAATAGAAACGGCGTCGTTTTGCGGTGGCTTGCCGGCCATTGGCGCGCCCGTGCCAGCCGCGCCAATATCACCGCCGGCGCAGTTAACCAAGATGTCGATCGGACCCAGTTCATCGCGGATTGACTGCACGAGATCAAAAACTACTTCCTCGTCCGTCAGATCACCATGCACGGGTAGTATGTGCGCACCGCTCTGGGCGACGATATCGGAGGCCACCTCTTTTAATGAGTCGCCCTCGCCAAAGGCCTGCGTGGATGTAGCCGTAGTCCCGTGTAGGGCAACGGCCGCACCCGTATCGGCCAAATGCGTCGCAATAACGCGACCGATCCCACGCGATGATCCGGTCACCCAGGCGACCTTGCCGCTTAAATGCCCCTTTTCCTCTCCCATGCATATCTCCTTATACTAAGTAATGCGTATCCATCGGCGACTTCTGTAGCGCTACAACATACGCAATCGCACAGCCGACATCCACGTCGCGCGGCGCGATGCCTATATTAAACAACCTACATTCTTATTATCAGGTGCCTTATGAACATCAGTTCTCGACAGCACGCACTCCTGCAGCGAACTTTTCTCGACTACCAGCCAACGGAGTCTTTTCTCGACAATCCACTAGTCGTACAGCGCGCCCAAGGGCTATACTACTGGGATACAGACGGCAAGCGCTACTTTGACGCCATCGGCGGTATTTTTGTCGCGATATTGGGCCACGGCCACCCACGCGTGGTCGAGGCGATGCACAGACAGCTCGAAGTACTGAGCTTTGCCCCACCCATGCACGGCACGGCCGACATAACACTCGACTTTGTCGAACGCTTAGGTCAGGTTACACCAGAAGATCTCAACTTCATAAAGTCTTTCAGCGGTGGATCCGAATCCGTCGAAGCAGCCTTGAAGCTCGCACGCCAATATTTCAGGCAAAGCGGCCGTCCCAGCAAGTATAAATTCATCAGCCGCTATCAAGGCTATCACGGCGGCACCTATGGAGCCATGGCCGCCAGTGGCACCGGCAAACGCAAAACGCCCTTTGAGCCGCACATGACCGGCTTTCTTAAGGTCTTCCCACCAACCTACTACCGCGATCGCTTTTCCTCATGGGAAGAATGCAATCGCTTTTGCGCACAGCTTTTCGAAGACGTCATAATCAGCGAAGACCCTGATACCATCGCCGGCATTATGGTCGAACCCATAGGAAACACAGGCGGTATTATTACACCTACAGAGGAGTACTTTCATATCCTACGCGATATTTGCGACCGCCACGACGTGCTGCTCATATACGACGAGATCATTACGGGCTACGCGCGTACAGGATCGATGTTTGCTGCGCAAACTTTTGATGTGACACCAGATATAATATGCGGTGGTAAAGGGCTCTCCAGTGGCGCAATTCCACTGGGTGCACTCATGGCGCGCGAGGATATGGCCGAAACTTTTCGCGGCCATCCCGAGGAAGCGCGCAATTTTGCGCACGGTCATACCTATGCAGGCAATCCGCTGGCTTGTGCCGTGGGCATAGCCGTTTTAGACGAGATCGAGGCGAGCGGCCTGTGCGAGCGAGCACGTGAGCAAGGTGCATATCTCCAAGACAAACTGCAGGGGTTAACAAAGTACGGGGTCGTGCGAGAGGTGCGCGGACGCGGCCTGTTACTTGGCGTGGAGCTAGTGCGCGATACGCAGACAATGGAGCCTTTTCCCGAGCTAGGAATGGCCCTTAAAAAAACCGCTTTGGAAAACGGTCTCATCATGCGCATTGATCCCAATTGGTTTGCAGTGGCACCGGCATTGACCGTAAGCCGGAGCGAGATAGACGAACTGTACTCACTGATCGATAAGAGCATTGCAGATGCGCTAAAGCGCGTGCATCACTGAAAATAAAATAGGAGATTTTATGCCATCATTTGATATAGTAAACGAAGTCGATTTACAAGAAGTCGATAATGCCGTAAACAACACCAAGCGCGAAGTTGCTACACGCTACGACTTTCGTCAGACACGCACCGAGGTAGAATTCAATCGCAAGGAAAAACACATCGCGCTGCTAACAGGCGACGACATGAAAATGGAAGCGCTAAAAGACATGATGATCAACCATTTCATCAAGCGCAGTATCGATCCTAAGTGCATCGACTTCGGCGAAAATGAAGGCACTGCACAGGGACAGATAAAGTGCAGCGCAGCTCTACAGGAAGGTATAGCACGCGACATCGCACAAAAGATTGTCAAGCAAATCAAAGGCTTGAAGACTAAAGTCCAGCCAGCCATCCAAGAAGACCAAGTACGAGTAACGGGCAAAAAAATAGACGATCTGCAGTCTGTTATTTCAGCCATGAAGTCAGAGAACTTTGGTATTCCTCTTCAGTTTACCAATATGAAGAAGTAAACAGCTCGTCCAATGGTTGCCATATATCATGCCCATGCGCTTTCTGCCCAAGTGATACGCGGTCCCGCGTTCGTTGCAATCTATAAAGGCAGGCGTTATTTTGTGTCACCCATTACAGAAACTACAAACAACAAGCAGGTGATTTAATGAAGAAAGTGCTACTCACAGGCACTACGGGCACTGTAGCGCATGTTATGCGACAGGAACTAGGCGACGAATACGACATATCAGGCATCAGCATTGCCCGCATGGACGAGATTCTTGAACGTGACCAGCCCATCGTTTGGAAAGAGCAATTAGACGCCTACAACGAGCGTGTAATGGAGCAGGTAACCGAAGCAGCACGCGGCCAAGACGCCATCGTTCACCTTGGCTGGAATACGCGTGACGAGAACTGGCAAAAGGGATTAGATCCGCTCAACATCGCTATTACCGATTGCGTCTATCGCGTGGCCATAGCCGAACGCATACCGCGTATCTACATGACCAGCTCCGTTCACTCGTTCGACTTTATGGGAGACGACTACGATCGAGAAGACTCTATCCCCAACACGCCCGACACAAGGCGCGACCTCTTTGGAGTAGGCTCGACAAGCCTTTATGGGATCAGCAAGCGCTGGATGGAAATCGCCGGTCAATACTACACCAAGAGACTCCAAGAAGGACAGAAGATTCTCGTTGTGCGCTTAGGCGGAGTAGGTCGAAGCGATCGCCCCTATCGGGCCGACGGCGTATGGGACAGCCACCGCGACTGCGCTGGCCTGCTGCGCGCTTTTATCGAATGCGAAGAAGACGCGCCCAACTTCTACATCGCTTATGGCGTATCAGACAACCATGACGAGGATCAAAAGCCCATCTTTGATTGGCGCAACCCCTACGGATTTAAACCAGAAGACAACGCTTATCTCCTGACGGAAGAGTAGCAGATTACGGCACAGCTGCCCGTACTTTCATAGACAAATCTGTAACGATGCACCAGAAAAAGGAACGCCCCATGAGCGCGCTCGACTTACTCAAAAAATTGACTACGACGCCGGGCGTGCCCGGACGAGAGCATCGTATTCGTCAGCTTATTCTAGATGAAATCGAAGATATATTCGACGAAATCTGCATTGATTCGCTCGGCTCAATTATCGCCGTAAAAAAGCCCGCGCCAAAAAAAGGTAAAGTAGCTAAGAATCCACTGCGCATCATGTTGGCCGCGCATATGGACCAAATCGGCTTCCTCGTCTCACACATCGACGACAAGGGGTTTCTCTACCTCAACCCTGTAGGCGGCTTTGACACACGCAACCTCTTCGCGCGTGTGGTGACGGTCTGTCCCGACCCCAATGACCCCAGCAAAGACCTGACCGGCATACTCAACCCCAGTGGCAAACCAATTCACGTCGCCTCTCCCGAAGAGCGCAAGCGCATTCCCACTGTGCGCGAATTTATAGTCGATTTGGGCATAGATAGAAAACGTGTGGAAAAAAATGTAAAGATCGGCGACATGGTCGTTATCAATGCGCCTGTACACTACTTGGGTGACTTAATGGTCAGCCAAGCTATGGACAACCGTGCTGCCTGCTGGATTGCCATTGAGGCCTGTCGTAAGCTAAAGAATCATTCCTGTGAGATTCACTGCGTCTTCACCGTGCAAGAAGAAGTAGGATTGCGCGGGGCCACCGCTTCTTCGCATACAATCCAACCCGATATCGGCATTGGTATCGACACGACGTTAGCTGTCGACACACCAGGTGTGCCAGCCCACGAAGCCTGCACTCGACTGGGTGATGGAGCCGCCATAACCGTCATGGACAGCTCAGCCATCGGCGACTACGACCTTATAGAAACCTTTGATGCGCTCGGTAAAAAGCACAAGATCAAGACACAACGATCAATTTTGGCAGCAGGCGGCACCGACACAGGTGGCCTTCAGCGCACTGCAGGCGGCTGTCGCGCCATGACGCTTTCCTGCCCCACGCGCTACATACATACGGTGACGGAAACGATCCACACCGGCGACATTAAAGCCTGCCGCGACTTGCTGGCCACTTACCTCGAGTCAGCCAAGTAAACTACTTTAGTTGGTATGTGGCACGCCGCTTACCTCGAATCAGCCAACTAAATTGGCGATGGCTTCAGTAGATCCAAACCTACAATCCGCACCCGAGCGCGGGGCCTTCTCGGGCCGAGCTATCGTAACAGGCAGCGTTCTCTCGCTGTTCCTGGCCTGCGCCGCACCTTACGGTAACATGGTCATTCGCGGCTCGTATATGGCGCTCGATTTCAGCACACCGGGCGCTATCTTTCTGTTTTTTCTACTTGTCGGACCGCTCAACGGGCTGGTGCGCGTCGTACGCAGCGCATGGAGCCTAGCCCGTAGCGAACTACTAGTCGTATACGCCATGATGATCACCGCCTCGGCTATCCCAACTATGGGCTTATCCGAGTATCTGCTGACTATTACAACAGCCGCACAGTATTTTGCTACGCCGGAAAACAATTGGGCATCACTGATCGGGGCACACGTGCCGCCTTGGGTGGTGCCGCAGAGCGCCGCAGCCATCCAGTGGTTTTACGAGGGCAAGCCACAGGAGATCTCACTGCCTTGGCAGCCGTGGATTGAACCGCTGTGCTATTGGGCGCTCTTTGCCATAAGCCTGTACTTGGTCATGATCTCCCTCATGGTCGTACTGCGCCGCCAGTGGATAGAGCGCGAACGGTTACTATTTCCCGTTGTGCAGGTGCCACTACAAATGGTGCACCAAGACGAAGAGGGACGTAATACCTTTTGGCGTAACCCTGTTATGTGGATTGGCTTTGCCTTGCCTGCTATAGTCAGTTCTCTCAACGGACTACACGCCTATTACAACACCGTGCCGGACGTGCAGCTGGTAAGTACGATTCCCATCCTGCGGGACACGACATCCATCCTGTTCCGCCTCAGCTTTCTCATGGTTGGCTTCTCTTATCTGATTAACCTCGACATCGCACTCAGTCTGTGGCTTTTCAACCTATTGGCGAAAATAACGCACGGATCAATGGGCATACTAGGCGTCGCAAGCAGCGAGAAGCTAGGTATCTACGGCGCAGCATCCAAACCTATTCTAGCCCACTACGGTCAGGGTGCATTTCTGGTCTTGGTTATGTTCGGCCTGTGGCTAGCACGCGACCACCTGCACGACGTCTGGCGCAAAGCCATCCATGGCGATGAACGCGTTGATGACAGCGGAGAAATCATGTCTTACCGAGCTGCTCTCATCTGTTTAGTAGGCGGTTGTGCAAGCATGGCCGCATGGCTAATTGCAGCTGGTATGCCACCCTGGGCTGCGTTAGTCCTACTGGCATTAGCCTTAGCTGTCTTTGTTGGACTAACTCGCGTAGTCGTGGAAAGTGGCGTAGCCGCCGTCACGAGCCCGCTGATCGCCGCTTCCACGCTGGTCTCTGCGGTAGGCTCCTCAGCGCTGGGCCCAGCCGGCATGGTCGGTCTGGCTTACACGCACGTCTGGAGTGGTGATATTCGCACCTTTGTCATGGCATCCTGCATGCACAGCCTCAAGTTAAGCGAAGGGATGGGACGAAACGTTCGACCGCTACTGTGGACATTGTTACTAGCCATTCTTATCAGCCTGATCAGCTCCATATGCATGATTCTGTACTTGGCATATGAGTACGGTGGCATCAATCTCAACGGCTGGTTTTTCGGCGGCGGCGCGCGTGCACCCTTTGACTATGTCGCCGCGAAGCTAGCTACGCCTACAGAGGCGAACGTCGGAGGCTGGATACACACAGTCTTAGGCGGTGTACTGATGAGCGGTCTCATGATGGCGCGTCATCACCTCCTCTGGTGGCCCTTACACCCCATCGGCTTTCCCGTGTCTATGATTTGGCTAATGGACCAGTTGTGGTTCAGTATATTTATAGCTTGGCTATGCAAATCGTTGATCGTTAAATACGGCGGACCTGCGCTTTTTCTTCGCGCACGCCCCTTTTTCCTCGGCCTTATTATCGGCCAGTTCGCCAGCGCCGGTGCGTGGCTAGCCATTGACGCACTAACCGGCATGACAGACAACGTCGTTTTCTGGATCTGAGTAAATAGAAACATCTAAGCCATTAAGCCATTCCGCAAACAGTAATTTAGCTTAAATTCTCTCCCTATGATCACACTATCTAATCTCGGCAAAACCTATGCAGACCGAACGCTCTTTGATAGCGTATCTCTGCAGCTAAACGCTGGCGAACGCTACGGACTGGTCGGTGCCAACGGATCAGGCAAGACGACCTTGCTAAATATCCTGACCGGCGATCTAGAGGCCAGTGAGGGCAGCCTGTCCATTCCACAGCGCCTGCGCTTGGGCGTGTTGCGCCAAGACCAATTTCTCTATGAAGGGCAAAAAATTATCAACGTTGCCCTCATGGGTAATAACGATCTGTGGAACGTGATGGCTGAACGGGAAGATCTGCTAGCCAATGCCGAAAATGAGTTCGACGCCGAACGCTTTTCCGTACTCGAAGACGAGTATCAGCGTCAAGACGGATACGCCGCCGAGGCACACGCCTCGTCCATTTTAGAGGGCCTTGGCCTGCCCAGTGCCATACATCACAATCCGCTCTCCACGCTTTCAGGGGGTTTTAAGCTACGCGTGCTGCTAGCTCAGGTGCTAGCCTCTTCGCCCGACGTGTTGCTCCTAGACGAACCGACCAACCACCTCGATATCCTATCGATCCGTTGGCTCGAAACCTTTTTACGCGACTTTGCCGGACCGGCTGTCATCATTTCACACGACCATCGGTTTTTGGATAATATCAGCACACACATTCTCGACGTAGACTATCAGACTGTCACGATGTATAAGGGTCATTACAGCGCTTTCACACAAGCCAAACA
>CAXGPR010000123.1:0-8810 GCA_964011675.1 uncultured bacterium | reverse complement strand
CTTACTAGATGTTCCTTCTCGAACATAAGAAGTAGTTCTTTTTATAGGATTAATTAACTCACATTTCATTTATATTTACATATTATAATTTATATGCAAAATAAAGGTTTATTATTCGCTAACTACTATGTTAACAATACGGCCTGGAACTACTATAAACCGTTTTATGGCCTCTTCACTCGGTATAAATTTCGACACGTTTTCCATTTCTAATACAATCTTTTTTAATTCTTCCTCTTCGATATGCTTATCAACTTCGATTTGTCCTCTCATTTTCCCATTGACTTGAATGGGTAAAGTAACGGTATCTTCTGCTGCAAGCGCCTTGTCAGCTTTAGGCCACGTTTGGTGGGCAAGGTTCCCCCGCCCCCAATTACCTCTTTCCCATAATTCTTCGGATATATGCGGAGCTAATGGATTGAGCAATAAGAGAAACGTTTGGGCGATTTCTTCGGGTATTGAATCACACCCAACCAAGCCGTTATTCCACTCTATCATGGCTGCAATAGCCGTGTTAAATCTTAAGTTTTCTATGTGATCCGTTACTCGCAATATGGTTTGATGCATCATCTTAGTTTGATCTGGTGTTACCTGACCAGAGATCGTTAAATTTCCATCCAGGTCAATAAAGTTTCTCCAAACGCGCTGCAGAAAACGCTGCATTCCCCGAATCCCTTCCATACTCCAAGGGGTGCTCGCCTCAAGCGGTCCCATATACATCTCATATAACCTGAGAGTATCTACGCCAAACTCTTCTCCCACCTCTTCTGGAGGCAAACCATTTTTGTAGCGTTTGCCCATTTTTCCCGCCGTTCGAGTTAATTGGGCTCCTGTCTCCTTGTCGTACCCTTCTCCGTCGCGCAGTTCAACATTTCTGATGTCAATGTAAACCCCGCGATCGTCTTGGAATGCATCCGCGGTAATCATTCCCTGATTAAAAAGCTTTTTAAAAGGCTCAGGCGTAGAAACTAACCCTAAATCATATAACACCTTATGCCAAAACCTTGAATAGAGCAGGTGCAATACGGCATGTTCGGCCCCTCCTATATATAGGTCAACGGGCATGAAGTATTGTTCGGCCTCTTCCCCACAAAATGAATTTTCATTGTTTGGATCTATAAACCTTAGAAAATACCAGCACGATCCAGCCCATTGGGGCATAACATTAAGTTCGCGTTCCCCTTGAATACCATCATCTAATATAGCTATACGCCATTCCGGCCCCGCTCTATGCAGGGGGGGCTCTACTGGCCTGTCGGGATCAGAGGATGTTTCTGGCCTAAAATCCTCCATTTCGGGGAGTAAGACAGGTGGGGTAACTGTCATTGTATAACCATCGAGATGGGTCACAAGTGGAAAAGGTTCTCCCCAATAGCGTTGCCGTGAAAAAATCCAATCTCGCAGTTTATAGTGAACTGTTTTATTCCCTAGCTTTTTCTGTTCGAGCACTTCAGTGATTTTAGCTTTGGCCTCTACAGTCTTTAGCCCATTTATCCCGAATTCGTTTGACTCTTGACCAGAAGGAGAGTTAATGCTTGTGCCTTCTCCAGTAAAACAGCCCTCATGTTGACCAGGACTGGATACTACTTCAACAATATTCAGGCCGTATTTGACTGCAAACGCATAGTCTCTGTCATCATGGGCTGGAACAGCCATAATAGCACCGGCCCCATAGTCCATACTTACATAATCTGCTACAAATACAGGAATCTTGTTTCCATTTACGGGATTTACCGCATAAAAACCGCTAAATACCCCGGTCTTTTCTTTTTCTTCTCTGTCATTTGCCGACTTCTGTTGAGCCTGTGCGATATAGTCATATAAGGCATCTCGTATACCCACCCCGGGTGTCTCTCCACGCCAACTATCCTGGGTTTCATTTGGCCACTTTGCGGGCACATTATAGACTTCGTTTCCTGACGTAACTAGAGGATGTTCAGGAGCTACAGCCATAAATGTTGCCCCAAATAGCGTATCTGGCCGTGTAGTGAAAACCTTCAAGGAACTACACTTGTCGCCTGTTGTAGAATCTAATACGTCAAAGAAGACTTCTGCTCCTTCACTTCGTCCAATCCAGTTGGCTTGCATCGACTTTATAGCTTCGGGCCAATCTAGCGTAAATGAATCTTTCCCAATTCCTTGGGCAAGGGGGGCATTAAGATCTTCGAGCAAACGGTCCGAATAGGCTGTAATTCGCATAATCCACTGTTTAAGTGGCCGTTTAAAAACGGGAAAATTACCTCGTTCACTTTTGCCGTCGTTTGTCACTTCTTCGTTGGCTAATACCGTACCAAGCTGGGGGCACCAATTAACTACGATTTCGTCTTGATAGGCTAATCGATAGTTGTTTAGAACGGACTCTTGCTCTTTTTTACCAAGTGCCTGCCAAAGATGTCTTTGTTCCCCTTTAAGACTAAGGGTTGCTTCGTCTTCGCTTGAAAGAGCCCGTTTTCCTTCAGAAAATTCCTTTCTTAGCTCTTCAATTGGACGGGCCTTACCCACTATAACGCGTCCCAAAGCATCCTTCCAGACATTATCTGAGTCATAAAAACTTTCAAAAAGCCTGCTAAAGATCCATTGAGTCCAGCGGTAAAAATCATCTCTGGAAGTTGCAATCTCTCTGTCCCAATCATATCCGAGCCCCAAAAACTGCAGCTGAGAGCGTATAGAGTTGATATTTTGTTCAGTTATTTCAGCGGGATGGATGTTGTGTTCTATAGCGTACTGTTCAGCTGGAAGCCCGAAGCTATCAAACCCCATAGGGTGAAGGACATTATATCCCTGCATTTTCTTATAACGGCTGTAAATATCACTCGCTATATAGCCTTTGGGATGACCAATATGGAGTCCGGCCCCGCTTGGGTAAGGAAACATATCCAAGACATAGCATTTGGGCTTATCCGACTCAAAGTCGTCTTCACTAGGACCGACGGTCTTAAACGTCTTCTGGGAAAGCCAGAAATCTCGCCATTTTGCTTCTATAGACTTGTAATCGTATTTTTCATTCATATTAATTTACATAGTTTTAATTATATGATATTAAGGATATAGTCGTTGCAACATACGAGGAAAAGGTATTGTTTCTCGAACGTGTTTTAATCCGCACAACCATGCAACGACTCTTTCGATGCCCATACCAAAGCCGGCATGTGGAACCGATCCGTATTGGCGCAAATCAGTATACCATTTAAATGCCTCAGGGGGCAATTCGTGTTCTTCAATTTTTCGAGCTAACACCGAAATGTCGTCTTCGCGTTGTCCACCTCCAATTATTTCACCATATCCTTCAGGAGCTAGCATATCTACACAAAGAGCAAGCCGACTATCTTCCGGATCCTCTTTCATGTAGAAAGCTTTTACATCTAAAGGATATCGATGAACCAAAATAGGTGAGTTATATTGGTTCGATAGCAACGTCTCGTCGTCTCCCCCTAGATCTGTCCCCCATTTTATATCGCTTCCCAATTCCTGCAACTTATCTATCGCATCGTCATAGGACAATCGGGGAAAGGGAAAGGTTACTTTCTCAAGGGTATCAACGTCGCGTTCCAGGATTTCAAGCTCATCTCTCCGTCGATCCAGCACGCGCTGCAATATGTAATAGACAAACTCTTCGGCAACTTCCATATCCTTCTTTAAATCACAGAAAGCCATTTCAGGCTCAATCATCCAAAATTCGGTAAGATGCCGTCTCGTTTTTGATTTTTCCGCCCGAAAAGTTGGACCAAAGCAATATACATTACCAAAGGCCATTGCGGCCGCTTCCATATATAGCTGACCGCTCTGTGTTAGATAGGCCTTCTGGTCAAAGTAGTCCGTTTCAAATAGGGTAGAAGTCCCCTCACAAGCTGCTGGAGTAAATATAGGTGCATCAATAAGAGTAAAGTCTCGCTCCTCCATGAAGTCGCGACAGGCTTTGCATATTTCGCTGCGTATTTTCAAGATAGCATGGGGGCGAGAAGAACGCAGCCATAAGTGGCGGTGATCTAGCAAAAACGATACGCCGTGTTCCTTAGGAGTAATTGGATAATCCCCACTTTCCCCCACCAATTGCACATTGCTGACACCTAACTCAAATCCGAGAGGAGACCGTTCATCTTTTCGCACATGCCCTGTTATTACCAGTGAACTCTCCTGGTCAAGGTGGCTGCATAAATCAAATATATCCGGTTCAACGTCTCCCCTAAAGACGACACATTGAATAATCCCACTTCCATCTCGCACCTGTAAAAAGTGTAATTTACCACTAGATCTCTTATTGTATAGCCAACCATTTAGCTGGATTTCTTGATTTTCAAAATCACCAATTTGGGAAATATGCACACTTTTCATACTTGACTCACCATATGGAAAAGCCTATCGGGTACAATATCCGATAGGCTCGATCCGTTAGAAGGAGTTAATCCCAGAGACTGAATTTTTAGTTACTCCTATGCAAGCATAACTCGCTTACTTTTCGATAAGAGCCTTGTGACTAAGGCGCATCTTACCGCCTGTATCAATTTCAAGTACTTTGACCTGTATGTGATCTCCTTCTGAAACGATATCTTCAACTTTCTCTACTCGTCGATGAGCCATTTCAGATATATGCAGAAGCCCCTCTTTACCTGGTAATATTTCTACAAAAGCTCCAAAAGGCATTATGCGTTTTACAGTACCTCGATATTCTTTGCCAATCTCAGCCTCCGCTGTGATTGACTCGATCATTCGTCGGGCCTCTTCGGCTGGGCCAGCTTCAACAGCAGAGAGCGTAATTGTACCGTCATCATCTACATTGACTGTAGCTCCTGTTTTTTCAATTTCGCGAATCATTTTCCCACCAGGTCCAATGACAGCTCCGATCTTGGCTACCGGGATTTTTATGAACTCAATCCGAGGTGCCCAGCGAGAAAGATCATCTCGAGATTTACCAATTGTACTATTCATCACGTCGAGGATATGCTGCCGACCGGCTTTCGCACGTTCCAAAGCCAATTGCAATATATCAAAGCGAATACCCTGAATCTTTATATCCATCTGTATTGCAGTGATACCTTCATCTGTACCGGCAACCTTTAAATCCATGTCGCCTAGGAAATCTTCTGCGCCCTGAATATCGGTTAGCAGTTCCCATTCGTCCCCTTCCATAACCAGACCAACTCCTGCACCACAGACTGCAGACTTGACTGGCACGCCGGCGTCCATAAGAGCCATAGAGCATCCACAGACCGTCGCCATTGAGCTGGAACTATTTGATTCAGTGATATCTGAAACCAAGCGAATGGTATAAGGAAATGTTTCAACAGAGGGTATAACCGGTTCAATCGCCCTTTCTGCTAAGTGTCCATGGCCGATATCACGCCGTCCTGGACCTCTTTCGAACCGAACTTCACCAACGCTATATGCAGGAAAATTATAATCTAAGTAATAAGACTTAAAACTTTTACCGCGTAAATCGTCCGTCATGCGCTCATCTTGTTTGGTTCCCAACGTTGCTACGCATAGTGCCTGAGTCTGACCACGGGTAAATAGCGCTGAACCATGGGTCCGAGGTAATACTTGACTCTCACAGGTAACGGATCGTACCTCGTCCAAAGCACGTCCATCTATGCGCTTTTTCTCTTTCAAAATCATTGCACGCATATCGGACTTAACGAGATCATATACCGCGTCGCCTATCTCTTTCTCCATTTCTGGAAACTGCTCTGCCAAGGCCTCCTTAGCATCAGATGTAAGCGCATTCACTAAGTCATCCCGGTCTTCTTTTTCCTTGGTGCGGTTTGCTTCCTTAACGCGTTCAGTTGCAAAATCGGCAACGGCAGAAATGAGATCTTCGTTGACCGGCTCTTCTTCCACCAACAGCTTCTCTTTACCTACAGCAGAGATAAGCTGATGCTGAAATTCAACTAACTCCTTGATTGACTCGTGGCCAAATTTAAGTGCACTAACAAGCTCTTCTTCAGAGATCTCGTGCGCACCACCCTCAACGCTTGCAATAGAATCATCTGTTCCAGAAACAAGAAGATCAATATCACTTTCATCAAGCTGTGAGTGGGTTGGATTGATGACAAAATCGCCATTCACTCTACCAACTCGAACAGCTCCCATCGGCCCAGCAAAAGGTATATCAGAAATACAAAGCGCCGCAGAAGCGCCCAACATTCCCAAAACGTCTGCATCGTTCTCCCCATCAACCGATAGAATCGAAATATACACCTGAATTTCATAGGGGAACTTCTTGGGGAACATAGGCCGTATCTGGTGATCGGTTAACCGCGCACTCAGCGTCTCTTTCTCAGTAGGACGGCTTTCGCGCTTCATAAAGTTCCCAGGGATCCTACCACCCGCGTACGCTTTTTCTCGGTAGTCTACGATTAAAGGCAGAAAACCTCTATCTTCAGGAGTGTTACTTCTACAGGCGGTAACTAAGACGACCGTTTCGCCATACTGTATCCACACTGCTCCGTTAGCTTGTTTTGCTACGCGACCGATTTCAAAGGATAGAGTACGGCCACCCAATTGGGTTTCAAACTTTTGACTCATTGGTTTGCTCTCGTTTCGATTGGATGATTCAGCGTCTCAGCCCCAGTTCTTTTATCATTTCCGCATAGCCCGTCGGGTTCTTGCTTTGGTAATAGGTCTGCAGACGACGGCGCTTACCGATCATTTTGAGTAGACCACGGCGGGATCCAAAATCCTTCTTCTGCAAACGCAAATGTTCCGTTAGGTTATTAATCCGCTCTGTAAGTATAGCAATCTGAGCAGGGGCCGAACCAGAGCCTCCTTCACCGCCAAATTTTTCAACTAATTCTTTAGTCTTTTGTGCAGTTATTGACACAGGTTATTCCTCCATCCAGTTAAGTATTACGCATTATATTTTAGGGCCAACTCTACGTCAACCGAAATTTGTTTCTTAAATTCAAGAACGCTACCAAACTCAATTTCATTCCGTAAGTGCTGTATTAACTCTACTGTCACGGTTTGACCATATAAATCCCCCTCAAAACCGGGGATGTGCACTTCCAGAGATATTTTTCCATCTTTATTAAAGGTCGGCCTTTTTCCAATATTCGCTATGCCTTTTTTAATGTCGCCACCTATTTTAATTCTGGCGACATATACGCCTAACGCCTGCTCTTTTAATTTATCCCCAGAACTTTCCGTTTGTATGTTGGCCGTAGGAAAACCAAGCTTCCTTCCTCGACCATCTCCACGTACGACCAATCCCTTAAAGGCGGGCATTAACATGCCTAAAGTTAGATCGCAGCAGGAGTAGTGAAAACCACTGTCGGTCTAAGCCGGCCTGATTCAACCTTCCCCATCCCACATAGATCACCATTGGGATGATAAACCGCACAATCCCCAACGAATGCTTCTCGATTAAGCGCCACCACGTTGCCATGACCAAAACGCTTCATTTGACATTCTTCGGATAATTCAATGTGCTCAACACCTTGAAGGGCTGAACGGGGACTTAAGTATTGTTGTTTTAGCGTACCATTTTCTTGGTAAGTTTCTACCTGCTCCAAGGTAATTGAATTTTCAACTTCCATTGAACCAATAGCCGTTCGTCGCAGTTCTGCCAGATAAGCCCCGCACCCTAAGTCTGTACCTATATCCCGCGCTAATGCCCGAATGTAGGTACCCTTTGAACATTGCACTCGTATTTTTAGAAAGGGATAAACATACTCCTCTATCGTCAAATCTATAATGCACACTTGGCGAGGAGTAAGATTTGTCTTTTTACCTTCTCTTGCCAACTTATGACTTCTCACTCCCCCGATTTTTATTGCTGAAAAATCGGGTGGTAATTGCTCTATTTCGCCTTTAAAACGAGCGAGGACGCGCTCGACTTGAGCCAAATCTGGCGGCACTACACCAGTTGTGTTGTTAATGAGGCCCTCTTCGTCATCAGTGTTGCTCGTTGCTCCCAGTCGTAGGGTTGCCTCATACGTCTTGTCCACTCTAGTTAACCATGGATTTAATCGGGTAAAGCTACCTACACACAAGACCATGAGTCCAGTGGCCATTGGGTCTAAAGTACCATTATGGCCTATCTTTCTCATTCCCAACAAGCGGCGCAGTGATGCGACTACATCGTGAGAAGTGGGGCCTCTCTTTTTATCGATCAGTAAAATGCCGGCTTTAGAAAGACTATTACTCATCTTTCTCTGCATCTAACTCGTCTATAAGGGACAGCACCCGAGCTGCTCGTTCTGCAGTTCGATCGTATTCTATACGCAGTTCCGGAGCATAGCGAAGATGAATGCGCTGAGCAATCTGGCTCCGGATATGACCAGAAGCTCTACGCAGTGCCGTTAGGGCAGAGCGCTGAATATCCTCTTCGCCGATTACACTAATATAAACCGTTGCATAACTTAAATCCTTACTTACAACAACCTCACTGATGTTGACCCCCTGCACTCTTGGATCTCTCATCTGGTGAACGATATCGCTCACATCTCTCAGCATTTGTCCTTGAATGCGACCCAGACGCTGCGGTGAGGCCACGTCAGAGAACCTCCATATCGCAATTTACCAATTCGATTCGAACGTCGCTTTCAACTAAATTCACTACCTTTGTTAAGATTCCATTGGCGTGACGAACTCCACTACTCACTGTAACCACACCCAGAGAGGCGCTCTGCCACAGGTCTGTTGAGTCAACCTCTGCGACAGCAACGTTAAATCCATTTCTTATCCGGTCCTTCAAACTTTTTAAAATTCGACGTTTATCCTTAAGTGAACTGCTTTCCCAAAGGTGCAGTTCCAAGTTGCAAACCATTACAATCACGAAAATCCTATAAGGTCCGAACCGTCTCTACCATGAC
>CAXGPR010000122.1:0-8857 GCA_964011675.1 uncultured bacterium | reverse complement strand
CAGATACGAGACAAATGGTCGCTTTCCAAGCTGACGTTTTCTCATCAGCTCATCCGCCTTTTGTTATTGGAAGCGCTCTACCGTTCGTTTGATATGCTGCACGGTGGACGCTATCACAAGTAGACTAGAAATAGCTCATTAGCTTGTCCCACCAGTCCATGCGCCCAACGCTTTTCTCCGCTACGACCGGTACGTCGGCCAGTACGCTATCGCCGAGCGATATTTTTAGACGCCCTAGCTGTGTTCCCTGTTTAACGGGTGCGGGCACGAGATCAGGCAAGCCCAACTGGCGCACGAGGGCGCGCTCTTGTTCGGGACTCAAGATGGCTGCGACTTCGTCTGCGATTAGTACGCGCACCTGCGGTTCTAATCCCCAGTCGAGGAGCACTGTGCCCATCAATTGGCCGGCGTCGACAAGGGGAACGCGCGAAAAAGTCTCGAAGCCCCAATCGATTAATCGCTTCGTCTCGCGATCGCGGAGTTTTTCTGAGCGGGCACCGAGTATAACAGAGATAAGGCGCATATCACGGCGCTTGGCCGTAGCGACCAAACACGATTTAGCACGCTGCGTGTAGCCTGTTTTCAACCCGTCCAGTCCATCGAACTTGCCGAGGAGTCGGTTGTTGGTAGTATAGAGCATAAACTCGCCGTTGCGAAATGGCTTGTAGCGGATAGAAGACCACGCCAGCACCTGGGGGTAATGTATTAAGGCGCGGGCAATCTGGGCTAGGTCATGGGCCGTTGTCAGGTTGCGATTATTCATAGGCGTGTCATCTAAGCCGTGCACGTTAACGCAGTGCGTATTCTGAAGGCCTAAATGCCGGGCTTCGGTGTTCATCTGTTCGACAAAGAGCTCTACGGAACCGCTCATATGTTCGGCAATGGCGACACAGGCATCGTTGGCAGAGGGAATGACAACGGCTTCCAACAGATCTTCTAGAGAAAAGACCTCTCCATGGGCGAGGAAGACCTGAGAGCCGCCGGTGCGCGCGGCGCGTGCCGAGACCCGAACGGAGTCGCCCAACGAGAACTGTCCGCTTTCGATTAGGCGCATGGCGACTAGCTCGAGCAGGATTTTTTGCGTACTGGCCGGCGAGCGCTGCTCGTGGGCGTTGTGCTGGAAGAGCACCGTGCCCGACTGTGCTTCCACGAGAATGGCTGCAGCGTAGGGTGGATCTTGGCCGAGGTCAAACCCAACGGCGTCAGTAGGAGTCGTTGATATGGATAGAATGAGAAAAAGCATCCAAGCTGTGTTGGATGCGCAGCGCCTCGGCATACAATCCGCCTATAAGAAATGCATATGTGTGTGAGGTATGGGGGGATTTATACAAAGTATGGTATATGAAGTTTCGGTCAAATGATGCGTGCATAGGCGCACGTGCCGAAGGAGAGAATATGAAGAGCGTGCTGGTTGCTGGTTTGGTACATGAAACCCATACGTTTCTTGCCGATGCTACAGATATAGAGCGATTTAGAGAGATGGTGTGGAGGCGCGGAAGCGAAATGCTCGATTATTGCCGAGGGGATCTCTCGCCGATGGGCGGTGCGCTTGAAGTCGCCGATGCTGCGAGATGGAAGATTTACCCCTCTCGTTACGGGGCGGCCATGCCTTCGGGCATGGTCGCTGATGACGTGTTAGAAGCGTGGTGGAACGAAGTCGAGTGCGACCTAGATGGTGCGCTGTCGACCGGGCTCGACGGCGTCCTGCTCATACTGCACGGTGCGATGGTCTGCGCTTCGTTTCCCGACGCAGAGGGCGAGTTACTCAGGCGCGTACGTGGTAAGGTTGGTCCTAATATACCGATCGCTGCTGACTTAGATTTACACGCGAACTTCAGCCCAGCTATGGCGCATTATGGCACAATATTTACGGGATATCGCGAAAATCCACACACTGACGCGCGCGAGGCGGGCGTCCGCGTGGCGCAGTTGCTCGACGGTGTGATGAATTCGGGGCTCTGTCCTTGCGTAGTCTGCGTTAAGCCAGGCGCACTATACGCGCCCGTTGGCACGGGAACGGCCAACGAGCCCATGCGCAGTTTTGAACAGATGGCGCGCGCGCTTGAGTTGGCGTATCCCGAACTGCTTGAGGTCTGTGTGCTGCCGGGCTTTGCCTATGCCGATATTGAATGTTCGGGCTTTGCCTTGGTCGCTACGACAACGGGTGAACGCGCGCGTGCGCGCGAACTGCTGGCGCCTCTGGCCGAGGCTGTGTTGGAACGCGTTGCCGAGGGCAATCCGCTCGATCCGTCGGTTGATATTGTACTCCCCGAAGCGCTACACTATACGGAAGGCCCCATAGGCTTGATCGAGCCCTCTGATAATATTGGCGGGGGCACGCCGGGTGATGGAACGGGTATACTGCAGGCCCTGCTGCGCTATGAGGTTGATAATGCAGCGGTTGTGATCAATGATCCGGAAGCAGTCCGCGTCTGTCACAGCGTTGGCTTTGGCGATCGTCTGCAGCTGGCCATCGGCGGTAAGGTTGATTGTCTGCACGGGCCTACGCTCATGCTGGACGTTGAGGTGGAAAACCTAACAGACGGGAAGTTTGATCTCGAGAATCCCAACTCGCATTTGGCTTCTCTCGTGGGTCGTCACGTCGATATGGGGCCGAGTGCTGTCGTTCGGCATCAGGGCGTACGTATCTTGCTAACGACTTTAAAGACGCCTCCAATGGATCTGGGACAACTGCGCTCGCAGGGCATAGTACCGGAGGAGCTTTATATGGTGGGCATCAAAGCGGCCGTTTCGCACAAGGCGGCGTATGATCTTATCTTGCGCGCCAGTTTTTACGTCGATACACCCGGTCTGGGTTCGAGCGATTTATGTCGATTTACCTATCGCAATATACCTCGTCCCATCGCACCACTTGACTGAGCAGACCTTGACCATGCGCGCAGAATCCGCTTAGCTTTTCAACCAATCATTCAAGGAGAAGGCGATGAGCGTTGTGGACATACCTGAGTTGACCTATGGTGGTCGCGTGCTCGACATGGATCAAGTCGGCCTACTGCGCCGATCAGATGATGCATTGCACGATCGAAATGAATTGCACCGACGCATGGGCGAAGATGGCTACCTGTATTTACCGGGTCTGCTCAACCGCGATCAGGTAATAGCCGCGCGCGGGGAACTGTGCAACAGGCTGCACAGAGCGGGTATGTTGGATTACAGCCGATCCGTCATGGAATGCGTTGCCGCACCGCAGGCGCAAATCGATGCGGCCGCAACCGGGCCCTTTATGCCTGAATTGGCGCGCGACAATGCGCCTCTGCACAACGTAATTTACGATGGCGCTATGATAAATTTTTATACGTTTTTTCTCGGTGGGCCTGTGCGTCACTTTGATTATACGTGGTTTCGTGCTAAGCAGCCGGGCACGAATACGGTTACTACGCCGCATCACGACTTTGTCTATATGGGACGGGGCACGCCAGATCTCTACACGTCGTGGACCCCATTTAGCGACGTGCCCTTTGTAATGGGGGGCCTAATGATGCTAGAAAAGTCACATACTCACGAAGATCTAGTGCAGGGATACGGGCAGACGGACGTGGATCTCTACTGTGCGAACCGAGGCAATGCGGAAGAAATTATCGCCGATGCCCAGATGGCTGGGCGCGAGTTGACCGGCGAAGAGCAGCAGCAGGTCGACTGGAATTCGACGGGCGCATACTCATCTGATGCGATTGCTACGCGAGAAGAGCTGGGGGGACGCTGGCTTTTGGATGAATATCGCATGGGAGACGTGCTCGTTTTTAGCATGCACATCATGCACGCTAGTTCGGATAATCAGACAGGAAGTATCCGGCTCTCATCGGACTCTCGCTACCAGCTGGCTAGCGAGCCAGTAGACGACCGATGGATTGGAGACGATCCACCCGCTCATGGTATTCGCGCAAAGCGTGGCATGGTCTGCTGAATGGCGCGCCGGTGTATCTTACGCGGTTTGGGCTTTGGTTCCGGACCGCTTTTTTATGTGCTTAGTTTACGGAATGATCGATCGGAAGCTCGGCAATGGCTCGGTATTTGCCGCCGAGAGAATACACGACATCGTGCCACATTGAGTCTGTGTTCGTGGTTAGGATTTGGTCTACGTCGCCCGGTACTAGTATCCAAGCGCCCTGCTCAACTTCCTGTTTCAGCTGTCCCTGTTCCCACCCGGCGTATCCCAGATAGAAGCGCAGGAGCGGTTCATCGGTCGCTATAACGTCGGCCTCGGCCTGCACGTCCTCTAGATTGCCGCCCCAGTGAAGATCTTCTAATACCGGATTTCCGTCCGAAATAAGGTGGCTGAGGCGATGCAAATAAAAGAGGTAGCTGCGATCGACAGGCCCTCCTTCAAAAAAGAGGTGGTTCGTGCCTTCTCCGGTTAGCCCACTTTCGGCAAAGCGCATTAATTCGTCGCTTGAGTCGATCTGCACGTTATGCCGCATGGGGCGATTGAGAACAAGGCCCATGCTGCCATCTTCCACGCTGTGGTGAATAATAAGTATGACCGTGCGGGCAAAATAGTCCTCTTGCAGCGCTTGGCTAGCTGCTAAAAACGTGCCTTTTTGCAGAGGTGCGGGCATGAGAAACCTTCGGGAAAATGTATGAGGACGGACCTTTCCGCTTTGCGATCTCAGCACGTGAGCCTAAGTGCTGACCATACGAATGTGCAACCAATTAATCTGCCGTCAACCGCTGGGTGCATTGCCTGAGTAGAGCATATGGCGTTGGCGCAGTGCTTCAAATTCGACTAGGTCGTTCTGCCACGCGTTCAATAATGCATCAACATCGCATCCACTATCAATGGTTTGGCGCAGGTCGCTGCAGCCTGCCAAGCGGTCAAAGTTGTGGATTCCGCCGGCTGGTGTGCGCCAGGCAAAATCCTTTCCGCTCTGTTTGCGTAGGGCAATTAGGGCCGCAAAGCCAGTGCGCAGAGGATCGAATGCCTCGCGCTGGGTGACGTGTAACTGCACGCCTTGACATATGCTTCCCGCATGCTTGCTAGCGCTTGGCTGAAAGTAAACGGGGCGGAACATCGTGCCGGGAAGCTGCATTTCGTTCAGTTCGTCGGCTATGCGATGGCCGTCGATAAACGGGGCGCCAAACTGCTCAAAGGGGCGGGCGGTGCCGCGTCCTTCCGATATGTTCGTCCCTTCAAAAAAACAGGTGCCAGGATAAACTATGGCCGTATTTAGTGTGGGCATATTAGGCGAAGGGGGTACCCAAGGCAGCCCCGTGTCGTTCCAGTACTGGTTGCGCTGCCAATTTTGCATCTTCACTACGTGCAGTTCGACGCCCAAGCTGAACGCTTCGTTAAAAAGCTGCGCTAGTTCGCCAATTGTTAGGCCATAGCGAATGGGGATTGGATAGCGTCCGACAAACGAGGCGAAGTTGGGGTCGAGCACGTTTCCATCGCATATATGGCCTCCGATGGGATTGGGCCGATCGAGCACGGCAAAGGGGATGCCCCGTTGACCGCAGGCTTCCATGCTCATGCTCATTGTATAGAGATACGTGTAAAAGCGCACGCCGACGTCTTGGATGTCAAACAACATGAGGTCGATGCCTTCTAGCATCTGCGCATCGGGTTGGCGCGTATCGCCATAGAGGCTGTACGCCGCTACCCCGGTTTGGGGATCTCTAAAAGTGCCGACTTTTTCTCCATCCTGTGCCGCGCCGCGAATACCGTGCTCCGGGCCGAACAAAGCGACCAATTGGCTGTGGGGATATGCGTGCAAGCGGTCGGCGGTGGCCACTAGCTTACGGTCGACGCCGGAGTGATTGGTGATGAGGCCGACGCGGCGGCCGTCGATCAGGTGTGCGGCATCGTCGAATAGACGTTCGCATCCCAGGCGCACGGTTTTCATGGCATCTCTCCCGATGGGTCAGATTCAATGCGTCTCATAACAAAAGCGACGCCGCCTAGCAGACTTGCAAGAATACCTGCTACGTAGCCCAACAGCGACATCGCGGTAGAAACTTCTGGGGTAAAACCGAGTCCCCCAAAGAGGCCTACTAGGGTATTCTCGCGCACGCCCAACCCCCCTATGGATATCGGTAGAGATGCGATAACTGCAGCTAGGGGTTGGAAGGACATGAAGTAGAGCAGGCCAGGAGCCATGCCAATGGCCAGGCCCGCCGACCAGTAGACCAGGATACGGCAGAACTGAACGCAGAGTGATATACACCATACGCCGGCCAGAAGTGGAATACGCTCTCGGTATACAAAGACGCTGCGCTGTAGTCTTCCCACTATATCGCTTATAGTAGCTGGTAAGAAACGGGTCAGCAGACGCTCTATGAGCAGCCCAAGGCGGCGACTTAGTCCCATGGAAAGGATGACGAGTAGGCCGAGCCAGACCGGCACAAGGACCGATATCAACAGGCTGCTCTTGCTGGCGTTTGCCGCGATAAACGGATAGGAAGCCAGAGCGATACAGCAGGTGGAGAAGAGACCTATGAATCGGTCCATCATGGTGGCTGCTACGCCGCCGCTGCTCTGTCCTGTTAGCCTGCGTATGTCGTAAATGCGCATGGCGTCTCCGCCAATATTGCCCAATAGCACGTTATTGAAGAACACGCCGACAAAGTAGAAAACGAGCGCCTGCCAGAATCGGACGGAGAGGTTTTGCGCGCGCAGCAAAAGATACCACTGGACAGCTCCAAGTGTATTGCTGAGCAAGAAGAATGAGATAGCCCCCAAAAAGAGCGAGGGCACGAGTTGTGACCCTATTGCTTCGAGCTCTCGCCAGTTCATGCCCGAGAATAGATAAGCAATGAGTCCAATGCTAACAATGAGTTTGGCGGCCACGTTGAGAATGCGCTTCACAACAGGTTCTCTTCTGTCATTAAGTCAGAAGCGTGGTTGATGCCGCGCACATAGTGCTGAAATAGCACACTGCCCGAATATATGCCGTCCCGAGCTGCATTTTTCCGATGCATACGACTGTGTCGACGGCGGCGAAAAATATTGAGTGGGTGAGTTATCAACCACAGCAGGCTCGCCCACGGTGCGAGGGTACTGCTCCAGCGGCGCTGCGTCAGGTAGCCCAAGCTCGCCAAGATCTCTAGTGGAATGCGCAGCGGGAGCAGCCACAGCAGCGTGTTGAGAGACTGGTTTTTACAGTGCATAACCAAGTTGTTGCGATGGTTCAGATAGGTCTTGCGAAACGAAGCTGGTGGCAGGGAAAACCCCGAATGGTGATAGACCACGGAACGGGGCACCGACCATATGCGGTGCCCCGCTAGCTGCAGTCGCCAGCACAGGTCGATCTCTTCAAAATGCATGTAGTAGTCCAAGTCGAGGAAATCGAGCTGACGCGCTGCCTCTACGCGTAGAAACAGAGCTGAACCACAGGCCCAGAACAGCGGAACTTCTCGGTCATACTGTCCGCAGTCCTGCTCGCGCTCGTCTAACAGGCGTCCTCGACAGAACGTGTAGCCGAGCGCGTCAATATAGCCTCCGGCTCCGCCTCCGTAGTCAAAGACCTGGTCGTCAAGGGCTGAAAGAAGTTTGGGCTGGCAGGCCGCGATCTGCGGATCGCTATCGGCGCGTTCGACCATTGGCTGAAGCCAGCCGGGCGTCACGCGCGTATCGTCGTTTAGCAGGACGGCATAGCGACTCTGCGTCGCGTTTAATCCGCGGTTACAAGAACCGCTGAATCCCATATTGCGCTCGTTGCGCAGGATTTCTATTTGGGGAAAACGCATCGCGGCTTGCTGGATGCTAGGCGCGTTGCCGCCGTCGTCAACGACAACGACGCGAATAGGCCAGTCGCTGTGCTCATACAGAGATTCCAAGCAGTCGAGTAAGACCGGTGCTCGAAAGTGCGGTATGACAATAGTTACATGTTCGCTCACGGCTGTGCGTTGCTCTCACCTGATTCGCTTTTTTGCAGTGCGCTGCGCAAGATGTCTTCGGCTTCTAATAGGCGTTGCTCCTGTCCGTACTGAGCTCGATATTGTTCGAGCAGGCTCAGGGCGTCCTGTGCGTTGCCCTGAGCCTGCAGCGCGGCGGCCAGTTCGTAATAGGCGTTCCAGCGCGTGGGCTCCAGATCGATAATCCGTCTGTATAGCGGTATGACCTTCTCATAGTGCGAATAGGGCTCGTTTAGCAAAATGCCGGCGAGCGCGAGCGCGTTTTCGTACGTTGCAATAGGGTCCATGCCATACTGATCGATAAGCATATTGCTCGCGTTGCGCACGTAGGAGGCGGCGACATCTTTTTGTCCTATACCCAATAAAAAGTCGGACGCCGTATAGTAGCCGTCCCAGCTCATATAAATCGTGTCTTCTGCCCATTGCATGAGTTTTTCTATGTCGCTGTCACGACCGACTTCTTTATAACGTTCCGCCAGGTGTAAAACGCAGGCGCGATAGTTGCCGAGCAGTCGACGGCTGTTTTCATCTTTGTGAACGTGGGGATCGGTCAGGCCGCGAAACGCATATACGTCGTATATGTTTTTCTCCAGTGTTTCGATGTCGGATACGGGATTGCGCTGTGGCGTGACCTTCATCGTCATGCCCATCATTTTCATATACGGCAGCAGACCAGTGTAGTTGTTACTGGGAATTGTGATGGCAAAATGAACGGGCCGCGCCCACTGGTTCCAGTAGAGCAACCCAATGACCATAATATCCTGCACGCGCAGCAGGTCGTGCCCCGGCTGTGCGCCGACTTCTACGTCGAGGCCGAGCTTTTTGTACTCGGGGGGCGTTTTGGGTTCCTGCCATAAGCGTTTGTACAAGTCGACTAGCTGCGTATCGGTCAGCACGGAATCGATGTATTCATCAGATAGCTTGATATTGAGTTTGGGCTCGCGGTCGCGCAGTTGCTTGATATACCAGTTGGTGTTGAGCAGAC
>CAXGPR010000121.1:0-8881 GCA_964011675.1 uncultured bacterium | reverse complement strand
CGGCATGTGGATTGAGTCCGTGCGCCTCAATGCCGGCCGAATAAACCTCGAATACGTCGCTCTTTAAATCACGGGCAAAGCCCTCGGCCATTTGGCTGCGGCATGAATTACCCGTACAGAGAAAGAGAATACGCTGCATAGAGCGGCTCACGTTCGTTTAGACATTCGTTTTGCACAGTAGAAGCGCAGAGTGCCACCTACGCTGTTTAGACTTCGAACTTACCCCTTAACCGCACCCGCCGCGATGCCGCGCACAAATAGACGCATTGTGAATAGAAAAATAAGCACCAGCGGCAGTGAGGCGATCGAATAGCCCGCCATCATTTCACCCCACTGTTTCACATACTCGCCGTCGAGCTTAATCAGTCCAGCTGCCAGCGTCAGCAGCGCGTCGTCTCGAATGATAATAAAAGGGAGTAAAAAGTCGTTCCATACGGAGATAAACTGCAGAATAGCCAGCGTAGAGATCACGGATCCCGACATCGGCAGCACGATGTAGAGCACCTGTCGAAATGGACTAGCTCCATCTACATCCGCTGCGTCAAACATATCCTGTGGAATTTCTTCTATAAAGTTACGCAGGATAAAAATCTGCACGACCTGAGCACCAGAAATACCCAGAATGATCAGGGCGAGTAAACTGTTGATTAGGTTCATATCGCGCAGCAGAATAAAGAGCGGAACGAGGTTAGCCACCCCCGGCATAAGCATCAACACGAGAAAGAAATACCATAGGAACGTCGTGCCGGGCATGCGGTAACGAGCAAAGAAGAAACCCGCCGCCGTCGAACAGCACAGCGCCAGAACGACCGCAGTTACGGCCACGACTATCGTGTTGAAGATATACGTGCCCACGGTATCCCAAGCCACCGTCCAATTCTCCCAGTGCCAGGTGTCTTTTGTGCTCAAGCGCACCTGCGGCCAGTCGGGATGGGTGGGGGTGAGTCCAGCTGCCAGCGCCTCTTGGGCCAGTATGACCTCTTTGGGATCATAGGCTTCCAGCTGGGCCGGACGACGGTCAAAGGTCTCCAATAAACCCGAAAGAGACAGCGGCCCGAAGGGTTCATTGTTAAACTGCTTGTTGTTTTTAACGCTGATGGCAAAGGTCACGTAAAGCGGAAAAAACGCAAAGACCAGCACGCTCAGAATAAAGATGTGTTTGCCGAATTCGCCCCAAGTAGAACGCATTTACTTCTCCACACGCACGAAGCGGTTGTTGATTTCTGTGAGAATGAGAATAAAGAAAAAGACGATTAGACCAATCGCGCAGGCCTTGCCCGCATAGAGTTCGACAAAGGCGCTGCGAAACATATAGAGACCCGGTACAAGCGCCACACCGCGCGGCCCTCCGCTGTCGCCGAGCAGGATCAGAATCTGCCCGTAGGTCTGCAGCGTGCCGATAATCATCAGCACCAAATTAATGCGCACCTGCGTGAGAATAAGCGGCAGTTCGATGTGGAAAAACTTCTGCAGCGTTGAAGCGTTGTCCAAATCAGCCGCCTCGTACACGCTCTCATCAATGCTGGCTAGTCCCGTTAGGTAGATCAGCACTCCGACGGTGCCCACCCACGGGAACCCCCAAAATATCAGCGAGGGAATCACCAGAGAAGCGTCGCCCAGCCAAGAGGGATTGGTTCCGGCGTGAAACACGTCCCAACCCAACAGGCCGTCCACCCAAACCAGCACGTCGAGAAAACCCGTGCCGAGCAGAATGCGGTTGAGAATGCCCTGCATGGGATCGTAGAACGACTTCCACACTAGGAGACCGACCATAGCTGGCACGATCATCGGGACGACAAACAGCACGCGATAGATATACTGCCATCGGTCGCTCTTGAGCCGATGGATGAAGACGGCCGTTACGATAGACGGAACCATTTTCACCAGATTGGCCAATACCAGAATAAAGATCACGCCAAATCCGGACCACAGCGTCTGGTCTCCGGTCTCCATCATAGACTGATAGAAAAACCACAAAAACCCGTAGAGGATACAGATCCCCTGTAGCCACTGGCTCCATCCTTTGCGGAACACCTGATGCACCGCCACGCCGATCAACGTAGCCCACAGGGCCTGACTATACCATGCCCACGCCTGGCCGGCCGTCATATGCAAAACCGTCGAAGTCTCTGCGGCGGCAAAGAGGGCGATGCCCACAAGGCCCACCAACCCAACCAGTCCCCACGGCGCTCCGCGCGCAAGCCACAGCGGCCTGCCGACGAGCACGGCCATCATGAGCACGACCCACACGGCCATAACCAACCATAAAAAGGGCGACCAGCCGAGGAGTTGGTGGAAATTGTATAGACCGACAAACTCTTTTACATACGACCCGTTCCAGCGAAAAAACGCGTAGTATATTGCACTAGCGGCTGGAAAGTAGGAAAAGACCACCACCAGGGCCCCAGCGGGCAGGGCGAATAGATAGAGCCGCCAGTAGGAAGCAAGACGGCGCATGCCAATGTATTTTGCCATCTTAGCTCTGCTTCCGTTTTAAATCAATTTTAATGTGTTGCTGGATTTCGCGGGCTTTTGGCGCACCTTCTTCCAGCAGCTTATCCCATTCGAGTAAGCGATACGAATTGCGGTAGCGGCGCATGCGCATCTCCCACAGGTAAATCATCTTGCTCTGCACGCGTTCGGGCACGGGCTGATCCGTGCCCCACGTCTTACCGAAGGCATACCCAGCAAGCTGATGGGATAGGGCCATCTCTTGGGCCAAACGCTCTTCCCACTCGGTATTGAGCAAACGCTCAAACTCCTGTGCTAGCGCACGGGGCATTTCATCTTCCATCATCTGCGCAAACCCGTCGTAGTCGATCTTGTGTTCGACCAGCTCCCAGTTCGCCTGACTAAAGGCCGCCGTCGCCGGCCCATTGCCAACCACTCGATGCACATCTCCAGACCAAAATCCTTCCGGCTTGCGCACAAAAGGCTGCATCAGGGGGTGCGACTGAGCGCCTTTTATAACGGGCGGCCAACGCGACAAATGATTAAAGCGCTGATTGTTTTCACGCGAGGTAAGAAACTGAAGAAAACGCAGGGCAATATCGGGGTGTTCACTAAACTTTGAAACCGCTAGG
Organism: uncultured bacterium; assembly: GCA_964011675.1. Taxonomy (GTDB): domain Bacteria; phylum Latescibacterota; class UBA2968; order UBA8231; family UBA8231. The sequence goes on along the minus strand of CAXGPR010000121.1, from coordinate 5,798 downwards.
CGAAAAACCGCGGGGGCATTGGCCTCACTGACGCGGCCGCGCACGTACTGACCAAACTCTGGATCGCTCGAGTCGGGATAGGGAAAATCGCAGATCCCCATCGGGAAATCGACCTGACTGTTAAAACTCATCGCGTCCCACGATCCCGACGCGCAAAAGAGCGCCTTGCCCTGCGTAAAGCGAAACTGGGCCTCCATGCGGTCCATCGCCATAAAGCCAGGAGAAAAGTACTTCGTCAGGTTGGCCACTGTCATCTGATCGGCGCGAATACGCTCGTCATAGAAGTCGAAGTCTCCTGCCGCATAGGCCAAGAGCACCTCGTCATTGCCCCCGAAAAACCCATCGAAATCGCGATCGTTTTCCAGGATTAAGTCGAGCAGCGTTGCCGCGCGCATACTGCGAAACACGCTGGCCTGAAACTGGGATGCGGCAACGGCCATTAGGTCCGCACGGCCCTCGCGCTGAGCCCACTCACCAAAGCGACGACAGAGGTCTAAGAATGCGCGGTAGTTGCTCGGAGGTTCGTCTAGGCCAAAAGCGGCTTGCAACAGTTCGCGATTGTAAAACATACGGATAGAAAGCGTGCTAGAAGCTGCACCGTAATATTCCAAGTCGGCCTGGTCGACGGATCCAACCATCCCGTCCATATAGGTATCCATCCACGACACGTCTTCCAAATCCGTCCCCCGGTTGTAGGGATTCGGTTTTTGCACATCTTCGGTATTGCTGATAAAGAAACGGGGCACGGAGCCTGCTTCTTCACGGCCCAGTTGCACCAGATCAGGCAGCGAGCGACCGATGCCCTGCGTCTGGACGTACTGCTTGTAGACGCGCTCCGAGATGGCGTTTTGCACCACGCGGACTGGCTGGCCCGTCTCCTCTAAGTAGACGCGTTCAAAGCGGCGCGCAATATCGTCAAACGCCTCGCGAAAGCCGGCTTCCAGCTGCCAGTGCACAACGCGGATCGTGGCCACCTGATCCGACTGCTCGACCTCCTGCACTCGGTATACGCGCCACAGCGACACGGAGAACGAGATGAGCAGCACGACGATCGCCACGTAGTTACTGAGCCGGCTCCAATCGAACAGGCCGCTTTCGGCGCGCGCCTTTTCCTCAGCGTCCATCCGTCTTCTCCTTGACCATGCGATTTTCCACGCGCGTTGATAGGGGCGGCGCATAGTCAGAGTCGAGTTGGCCGTTCTTCAGCTCATCGGCGCGCAGCGTGGCAAAATGCGCTTTCTGCGAGGAGGGCACCTCGCTGGCGAGCAGGCGATAATAGGCTTCGGCCCGATCGTAGTGACCCAGCGCCACTTCGTTGATACGCGCAAGGCGAAAGAGAACGATCTCTTTGACCCGCACGTTGCTAATGCCCGCCCGATACTGCGCGTCTAGCGCATCAGCAAGGGCGCTGTAGTCACCGATAAAGAAAGCCATCTCTGCGCGCATGCCGTGAAAAACGGACGCGAAAAGCGTTCCGACAAAGCGCGGTGCCATTTCAGCTGCGGACTGCAAACCGAGCGCAATTTCCTCGCTGTCGGGTCGCTGCAAATACGAGCTCAGCAAACGGAGCATGGTTTCTTGCACCAGCGGTGAATCGTCCGGTAGGGCGGAGAGCGCCTGCTCGTAAAGCGAGCGCGCCTTGTCGACCTGCGCGGGAACAACTTCCATATAACAGTCGGCCAAACGGCCTAAGATTTGTCCGCGCCAGAGGTCGCGCTCGTCCACATCTTGCAGCAGCGCCTCGTATTGGGGAATCGCCGCCTGCGGATCGCGGCCCGGCATCTGGTAATGCGTTATAAACGCGCGACCCATTCGGGCCTGCCAACGCTCCTTCTGGCTGGCGCGCTCTGATTGGGCCACTTGGGCAAAGAGGCCGTCGGCGTTGGAAAACGCCTGCAGGCCGTACTCAGTCCAAGCGCGACCCAAGAGTTCTGCCGGCGGTTCCTGCGCTAGCAGCGTAGCTGCCGACAGACAGAGCGCCAACGGTAGCGCGTACATCAGCATGTTTTTTTTTCTGTTCATAGAAGACTAAATAGTTTAACAATTGCTTTCGCGTCAAATAGACGCTCTATCGGCTTGTCATGTCTCCACCTAAAGCAATACATTTAGGCCATTTTCGCCGTGAACGAATCCATCAATGGGAGAACGTATGGACGCACGCTGCTTGGAACACCTCCTTACCGAAGACGAGAGGCTGCGCTTTGAATGCGATGGCTATTTCACCGTGGAAAACGCGCTTCCACAGTCGCTTGTCGACAGCCTAATTCCCACCGTTGACCGCATTGACAAAGCGGAGCGCGCGCGCATGGACATGGGAGCCGATGCGCGCATCAACCACTTCGACTTTATTGGCAAGGATGATTCGTTCTTAGAACTGCTCGACTGGCATACGACGTTTCCCAAGGTGTGGGACCTGCTCAACTGGCACATCCAGCTCTACCACACGCATATGACGGTTTCGCCGCCTAAAGCCGAGTGCAAGACGCTGGCAGAGGACGGATTGGGTCTAGGCTGGCATCAGGACAGCGGCCGCCTCAACAACGACTTTGAAACGTCGCCGCGTCCGCGCGTGTCGCTCAAGATCGCCTATTTCCTAACCGACACGCGAGAAGAGGGCCGCGGCAACTTCTACGTGCTTCCCGGCAGCCACCTCCAAGATGACTTTCCCGGACCCGATAGAAAAGAGCCCGTACGAGGATGTATCCCCATCCGAGTCGCGCCCGGCACGGCCGTATTTTTTGATCGGCGCATCTGGCATTCGGCCAGTGCCAACTACTGGACCGAACCGCGCCGCGTCCTCTTTTACGGCTACTCCTACCGCTGGCTGCGGCCGCGCGACGACATGCAAGTGGCGCACTACATCGACCGATGCGATCCCATCCGCCAGCAGCTGCTCGGCGTAACGCATTCGGGAGGACGTGGCTACACTTCTCCAACGGAAGCCGACATTCCTCTCAAAAATTGGATTGAAGAGCACGTCCAGCCGGCTTCTGCGCAGTGAATACTAGCCAGACCGACCTGCAGTACCTGCTCCGCTCAATAGAGCCGGAGCTAAGCGATAGGACGTACGTGTTTTGCACGATGCCAGATGAAAGACGAGATGAACTAGAACGACGAGCGGTCTTGCTATTTCGCGAACGGGAAGGCCTGACGGCCGTGCTGCCCAAAACCGACGCCGAACGCATCGGCATCGACTACGCCTTTCCCTCGCGCATGATTACGCTCGCAGTGCATTCAAGCCTTGATGCAGTTGGGCTGCTAGCGGCGGTGACGCAGGTGCTGGCCCAGGCCGACATCAGCGTCAATGTCGTGTCCGCGTTTTATCACGACCATCTATTTATTCCGGAGCATCGCGCCGTGGAGGCCCTGCAGATTCTATCTGCGCTGTACGAGCAAGCGACCCAGTAAGAGCACTGTTCGCCCACTCAAAGAAACGGTCCGTTGGCGCACTGTGCGCCTAGCTATACGTGAAAGATATAGAGATCGCGCTCAGCCAGCGGGAGATCAACCCACGCCCCGCCGCGCAGGTGGCTCTCGGCAATACCGATGCACGCCTCCGTGATGTGATGAGTCACTTCCACGTTGCCCGTGCTCGGCTGGCCGCTCTCGTAGGCGGCTACGAGGTCTTCCAAACACTGCACCACCGGACTCTTCGGCGTCGCAGCTTCAAACGGTTCTTCCTGCCAGCCGCGCTTTCCGCTCGGCTTGCGCAGCAGGATGCCTGCCCCGTTGTTGAGCGAGCGAATGCTGCCCTCAGAGCCCAGCACTTCAAACTCCCAATAGCCGCCGGGCACCGTCCACGCCTCGACGCCGTTGGCAAAGCGCAACTGATAGGTCGCGTGCGGATCAAAAGCAATATGGCGTCCGCTAAAATCCTCATCGCGCGGCAGCAGCTCGCCGCGCACGGCTTCTATCGACGGGTCGCCGATCAGGTACGACGCCGTGTCGATCGAGTGTATGTGCCCGTGCATCAGACTCGACGGCGCGTAGTGCACCACCGACTTCACGTCGCCCACGGCCCCGGCAAGCACGGCGTCGCGTACGACTGCATAGCGATTGTCAAAGCGCCGCAGAACGCCAGTATTAAAGACCGTGCCTGCCTTTTGCACGGAGGCCAGCACCTCGTCAGCGCGCACCATGGACGAAGCCATGGCCTTCTCTACGTAGAGCATGGGCACGCCCATCTCGCACAGGGCAACCGTCAAGTCAGCGTGCGAATCGTCACGGCGTTCGGGACCTGGCGAACGGCTGTGGGATTTGGGCAGGCAGGCCGCCGTGCATACGGCCACTAGGTCGAGCGATGCGCGTTCGACCATCTCGCGAAAATCGCCGTAGACGGCATCGACGTTCCAACGCTGGGCAAAGGCAGCACATTTATCGCCGTCGAGATCTGCGCCGGCGACCAGCTCTAAGCGCGGACTGCCCACGGCAGAAGCGGCAATCGAATACGGCAGCTCCGTGTGTCCTTCGTCGTCAATCGTGCTGCCCATGCGACCCAGGCCGATAATCCCGACGCGGTATGTTTTCTCCGCCATGATTTATGCTCCCGTTTTTTCTTTCAGCTGCTTGAAAAAGGCCACCTCTCGACGGATGGCATCCATGCGCTGGCTCTCGTCCACCTCAAACTCGCAGTGAATCGATATCGGCCCATCAAAGCCGATGCGCTTCAGCTCGGCAAAGATGGCCGTCCAGTCGCACATGCCCTGACCGGCTTCGACTACGCGACGCCGCACCGCACCGTGGTTTTCCCTGTCAACGCGTTCCAGTAGAAAATCCTTTACTGCGACCATAGACAGGTGCTCGCGCACAATCGACACTGCAACGTCGAACTCTTCCCCTTCGGCCCGCAGATGACCAGCGTCTAGAAACGCGCCAATGCGCTGGGGATCAAAGCCGCGAATCATATGGGCAAGCGTGCCCGCGTTGAGCCCCAAACAGCGCTGCGAATGCGTGTGATAGCAAATGCGCACACCGTATTGCTCTGCCAGATCTGACCAGCCTTCCAGCGCCTTACGGGCCTTGTCCACCTCGTCCCAGTAGTCCATTTGACCGGGAACAAATTTGAAGTAACCCAGCTTGAGGCGGCGCACGTCAGCCGCGTCCATGGCCGCTAGTAAACCCGCTCCCTCGGCGTCGGGCTGCAGCAGATTGCCGTGAGCCGTTACCATGGGTATGTCCAGCCCGCGCGCGCGGAACTGAGACGCGGCTTCAGGCAGCGCCTCTGCGACGTTATCCGGGTTGACTGGATACCCGGGGCGGACCGCCATATCGTAGCCCTCAATGCCCAGTTCCTGCGCAAATTCAATGAGCTCGACAATTCCTAGCTCCTGTAACATTTTAGAAAATACAATCAGTCTCACCGTTGCCCTCCTTTGTCTCGAATGCTGCGCACCCGGGTCATTATATTATGAAGCCATCTTTAGCCGACGCATCCCAAATGGCCGGCACAGGACGCCAGGAAGTCGTCTTTTGTAGCAGAGAAGCCCAGCTGTTGCTCCAATTCTCTGATCGCCATTTCCGTGGCCATCTCCGCTGCCAGCGTATCGGGAAACTCCACGCCCATCGTCGCATCGCGCAGCAGAATCATATTGTAACCACGCTGTGCCATGGCGCGCATTCCGTAGTCTCGGTTGAGAATACACCAATTGGTCGCAAACCCGACATATACGAGATGTAGCAATCCATTCGCTCTCAACAATTCGTGCAGTTGGTCGCCCGTGGCCACTACGTGCTCACCATATTGCACGTCGATGTGCGGTGACATACCCAGTGCATCAATCGGTGGAATCCCCGGCGGC
>CAXGPR010000120.1:0-8911 GCA_964011675.1 uncultured bacterium | reverse complement strand
GCGCTCGAGGTCCTGATACTGCCTGTCGAGATCGAGGCGTCGTTGATGAAATTCTTCATCTAAGGCAATTTGGTCTATTTCTAACTGAGCTTGTCGCTCCATCATGCTGCGCTCAAACTGTGCGGTCTCCTCGTCGAAGTTTTCTCCTTCTTCTTGACGTCGCCGTTCCGTTTCCCGCTCGAATTCTTCTAGCATGGTTTGAACGTTCATGCGTCTCTGTTCCATCTCTGTTGCAAATTCTCCTTCGTGATCTTGAGCTAATACGATAACAGTATCGCCCAGAACGAATGCAACGAGCAGGAAATACATATGAATGGAACGAATCATTAGGTGCTCCTAGTTGAAGATTGTGAACAGCAATACGATTAAAAGTAGATAAAATGCCACAACTGGGAAAATAGATGGAAACTCTGTAAGGGAAGGTATGTGATTATTAGGCCGCATGGCGTGATGTGCATCACGAATGGGCAGATAAAGGTTGGCCGCCACAAGTAGAACTGCACCAGTGCCAGGGCGTAGGGACAGAATCTGATCCGAACCTAAAACGGGGTTTATAACATAAAAAGCGCAGGAAGGGTTGGGTTTTACGCGCTAACAGGCGCGCTCCTTGCTAGGGTGCGCGCCTGTTGGTAAAGAAATTTATTTTGCGCCGCGCTACGGTTCGACCATCTGCTGACTTTTAATTAAGCCCCAGCGCGTCGGCGCTATAGATGTGGGCACGCTGATAGGAACATAGCGCGTATAGTCCAGATAGGTTGCTTCTGCTGGAAAAGATCGGGGTGCGTTGGTGTAGGGCACGACAAGAACGAAAGGCTCGGATAGCGTTAACTGGCCGTCGGCCTGCGAGAAAGAGAAGCGTCGATACACGGGAATGAACTCACCGCGCATGCGAAGGTATTCGTCGGAGTTACCCATAAGTGAATGGGATTCGTAAGGTGAAATGCGAATCACTTGATACGTCCCTTGCGCAGGGTCGGGATCGACGTATTGGCCCGCACTCCACTGTGAAAAGAGCCGCTCTATGGGGTTGGGGTTGCCGGAAGATGGATTGACGCTGTAGTAGTCATGCACCATTTCGCCGTCAGCACGAATCTCAACTCGGTGCCACAGGTCGACGGCTTGTCCGTCGTGTTGGTGCAGTGATTTGCTAGTCCAAACGCCGACGAGAGGCGTACCAGACAGACGATTATCTGGTGTATAGCCAGCGGGTTCTTGGGCACGTATAGACGCGCAGAGGAGAGCAGTAAGAAGTAAGGCGAGCAAGGGCACTCCTTTCGTAGACGGTGTACTTCGTAGAAGTTCCATTTACGCAGAGTATATGCTTGCGGCGCCGTATGACAACGGATGCGGACTTTCCTTGTAGTGAACGCGCTCTTTTATTGGACCAGAGCGTGACTACACAGACGATGGGGTGGTGACAGATTGCGATTGTGCAACGTTAGAGACCGGTCCATATTTGGTCAATGCCGTGCGGGATGTGGCGATGTCATTCTGAGATAATACATGGTATAGCGTCTGCTCATAGGGATCCATTAAAGGCGTGATCACACGCGCACCTTAACGTCTTCGGCTGCCTTATGAAACGCCTGTATACTACGCAAGATTTCGCGCTGATAAACCATCTAAAAAATATGCTTAGTGCGCTCGGCATTGACTGCCAGATTCGCGGAGAACACCTGTCAATTGGTATGGGCGAACTGCCGCCAATTGAATGCTGGCCCGAGCTGTGGGTGTGTCGAGCTGAACAATACGATGAGGCGGAGAACTTGCTGCGCAAGCTGCTCTATATTGGGAGTCCCGTCGGCCAACCGTGGATCTGTGCGGGCTGTAACGAAGAAATTCAGGGTCAGTTTACCGACTGCTGGCAGTGCGGCCGGCCGCGTTCGTGAATAGGCTACGCGTAAACATAGCCGACTTTTTTTCGTATGAGGATGTATGTCAGACTACTTAATGCAAGACGTCGTACAGGTGCAACGCTTCAATACGGGCATTGTTATCCCCGTCTATTTTCCCGCGGACGTAGACCCCGAGACAGGGGTTAACCTGCTGCGCGATACGGCCCACTCTTATGCGGCCTTAGTCGATGATTCTAGCAACGTATGCCTGAGCGTAGATGGCGCTGCACACGGATGGGAGATAGCGCGCAGCATAGCTCAAGAATGCGGTGCACACGTCGTGTGTTCGCAGGACAATAAGGGCAAGCTTAACGGGGTCAGGTATGGCGTGGAGGCACTGTGGGAGCGCGAAGAGCTAGGGTATTTTGTCGAAGTCGATTCGGACGGCGACCATTTTGCCAACGAACTGTTGAACCTGCTGCGGGCGGCGCTGCACGCGCGTGCGCGTGAAGACGAGCAAGTTTTGGTGCTAGGGCGACGCCTCTCTAAGCATCGTCCCATGGGCTTTTTGCGCGGTGAGCTAGAGGAACTTGCTGATCGAGTTTTGCTCGATGCGTTGTCTTATTACGCAGCTCAGAGCGGTGCGCCGCTTCGCTTAGAGTATGCAACAACGCTAGAAGAGTATCCCGACTTCCACTCGGGCTTCAAGTTGTTTAGCCGCGCTGCGGCACGCGCTGCATTCATAGACGAGCCCGTGAAGTGTGGTGTGGGAGACGATGCGTATTTTCGCCATGCCTGCGAAGCCGTGATGACGGTTGAGGCGCTCTTAGCCGGAGCACGCCTCGTATTGGTCAATCGTAGCACATTTAACGAACAGCCAGTAACGACGTTTGGCTTGCTCAACCGTGAGCGGCTGGTCGCTGACAAGATGATATGGCCCTGTTTGCGTCTGGGGGCACCGCCGCATTTTGTCGCACAGTGGCTGGCCAACCACCTGCCTCGTCTGCAGCTCAACACGCTCGCTCCCCAGGGCAAAGACGAACTGCTGAACATCCGGCGCCTCGTCTTTGAAGCGATGGGTATGGATGCGGGATCCGATGAAGCGGTCCATTGGGGTCCGTTGTTTTTATAACCGCTTTGTTCGATTTTGTCTAAGTGTGACCAGGTGTATATCAACCGCGATCAATGGGTAAAGTGTGTCGTCTGTCGGTGGCGGTGTGCGCTGAGTGTGGCCAGTAATACTAGGCATGGTACGGTAGTTATACGACCGGTTTCTACGAGGAGTGGTATGTCGACTAAGGAGCCGGCTATCCAGCATAGCAGACTGATATACAGAAAGAGCAGGGTGGCAAAGGCCACGTATCCGTTGAGGTAGAAATGGGATAGAATAAGCGAGACGGCAAAACCAACGAAAAAGGCGTGAACTATTGCTTCGCAGAGTGGACCGGCCAGAACCTCGCCCGTATACAGCGCTAGGCCGCCAGCTAGCGCGAGAAATAGGCCGCCCCCGCGATAGCCAGGCGCTACCAGCTATCGCTTGCGTTGCGTGCCAAGAGCTAAATAGCAGCTGCGCACATGACGAAGCCAAGTAGCCGATCGCTTACCCAGCGCAGTAGAGGTGTAACGCTGTAGAGATCGCCAAACTCCGCGCCCAGCGCATAGTTTTTCAGTAAGGTACCGATGAGGGCGAGCCCAATCAAAACATACAGAAGCAGGAGTTCTCGACGACTGGGGAAGAGGCCTCCCTTTTCAATGTACAGCCCGAGCGTGTAAAAGAGGGTCGTGCCAAGCCACCAGCTTGTCACCAAGTGAGAGGGCATATCGGGAAAGAGCAGAACGTTGCCTACAAATAAGAACGCACTCCCTGCTGTGGTATAGGCACCGGCAACGGGTGGGCGAGTGCGCGCGCTGGCGACGTTGGACACTAGCAAAAACAGCGTGGCAATAAGCAGTAAGACAAAGGAACCGCGTTCAAAAGGGGCGGCGATCATCCACCCACAGCTGCCGGCTAACGCCGTTGCACAGAGTTCGTAGCGCGCGCCTCGGCTGGCGGCAGTTTCCAAGCTGGCCAAGGTCGTTAGCGCTATGGCCAGCAACACTCTGTGGCGGAAGGCCAGACCCGCTCCCGGCAGCAGTGCGCTGTCCCACCCGGCGCGTTACAGACCGGCGGCTAAGTCAACCAACAGCGGTAGGGCAAAGAGCGCATTGTTAACAGCGTATCGTATCGTGTGCCATAACATAAATGGGTCGTCCGTGTGTTCTATACCTAATCTGGGCTTTGCTGGTTAAGTTGCAGGACAGAGAGAGGATCTCTCTCACAGGTGGACTTGAGTTGGTATATAGGGCGAATAAAAAGGAGCTACTGTGCGAGCTAAGGTGATCTCTCGCGAGACTTTTGTGCCTTCTCCCGGGCGCGGTATCGGTGTGATGGGGGGCAGTTACTACACTACGCGCGACGGACTGGAGTTGATTAGTATACACAGTCTGACCAGTCGCAGCGATACGACGGAGATGGCCTATGTGCGCCACTCTCTAGACAATGGATGCACCTGGAGTGTGCCGCAGGCTTGGCCGATGCGCTTTGAGGCCGAGGGTGGCACCGGTCGACGCCACGTGCGCGGCGGCTATGTCGATCCGCTGACGGGGCGCTATATCCAGGTGTGGACGGAGGGCGTGTTGCCGACCGACGAGCCGCTAGAGGGTATGCGCCAGTGGAAGTTGCACTACGCCGTGTCCGAGGACGGCGGCCACACGCATGTCGTCAACGAGCAGATCATTTGCTCGGGAGATTCATACGACGCGCAGCACCCGCTACCGGGCGTGTATGTAGGACAAAACTGCGTGATGATCGGCGACCTGGGCCAGGTGCCGTTGACTTGCAGCGACGGAGCGATTCTGGTGCCGGTGCAGAGCACTCCAATCGATGAAAACGGCGAATATTACAATCCCGGAGCTGGCTTTACCTATACGGATTGCTTGTTGCTGATAGGCCGTTGGCAGCCCGACGGTTGCCTGGCGTGGAGCTGCTCTGAGCGGGTTTGCGGCGATCCTGAGCGCACGACGCGCGGGCTAATTGAGCCGACGATTGCCGAGTTGAACGACGGCCGCCTGCTGATGGTCATGCGTGGTAGCAACGACGCGCGTCCTGCGTGGCCCGGTCACAAGTGGATGGCCCTGTCGGCCGACGGCGGTCAGACCTGGGACGCGCCGCGCCCGTGGACCTACGCCGATGGGGAAGCTCCCTTCTCGCCGTCGGCCTGCTCGCAACTCGTGCCTTGGTCGGATGGTCGCCTGCTGTGGATCGGCAATATCTGTGATAAAAACCCTCAGGGCAACCACCCGCGCTACCCGTTGGTACTGGCCGAAGTCGACCGTCAGAGCGGCCTGTTGCTGCGCGATTCGCTGCAGCCGATCGATGCGCGCGGCGAAGGGGAGCATGAGATGCTGACGCTGTCGAATTTCTACGCGCGCGCCGATCGTCCGACGGGCGAGATGCTGGTGTTTCTACCGCGCTTTTTCGCACAGACCTTTGACGAAGTAGACCGTTGGACAACCGATCTGTCGCTGATTCGCGTCGGGATAGATCCTCTCTAGCAGAGAGCAACGGCTGATGGTTCAGATATGCGCGCGGCTTGCATCTACTCAATAGGCGATTTTATTACGTAGAACGAGAAACGGGAGAGGCAAGCGCCTCTCCCGTTTTTACATGCTACAGTGCGACGAGCGTTTAGCCGATATCGTCCGGTACGTAGTGGCCGTTAGCCCGCTGCCAGACGGCCGCTTCGTCCCAGCGGTGCTCTGGCATCGGATAGCAGTCCGTCAGGTGGCCCCCTTCCATCAGGAAGTGGCGAGCGGCCGGTTCCCACCAGTGCTTGTTACAGCCGTCGAGGACTTCTTCAATCTTATCCCCCGGGAAATAGCACACCCCGTCGTCGTCGGCGCGAATCCAGTCGCCGGGCATCACGGTATGACCGCCGACGGAGATGCGCACATTAACGGCCAGCGGTGCCAGATCGTGCTGGGCGTCGTAGTCGGTCGTCGTGCGCGCTTCCTGCGTCCAGATGGGAAAGTTCTGTTGGGCAATCTCGCTATAGTCGCGCACCACGCCGTGTACGACGAGTCCGGCGGCCTTGCGGTTGTGCTGCAGGGCCAGCATCATATTGCCGCCTAGCACGCCGCTACGCGTATTGCCGTCGGCCTGGACGACGAGCACGTAGCCCTCTTGGGTGATATTGACAGCAATGCGGTGGTTCTGGTCTTCGACCTTGGCATACTCGCCGGTGGGCATCAGGTCGGGGCGCTGCGGAGCGTACTGCAGCGTAATAGCCGGTCCCAAAATATCGTGCCCTTTACCGCGGAAAAGCGGTGCGACGCCGTTAAAGAAGGTGCTCGGTGTGCCCACGACGTTGCGGGCTACCACGGCGACGGTGGCCGCCGAGTACTTAATCAACTCGGGCACTAGGTCCATATTGGGGCGGGGAAATTCCCACACATCTTCGCGCGCCATGCGGAAAATGGGGGGACGGGTTTCGCTGCTCATAGGGTCCAGCTTTCTCTAGAATTGACGGTGGTTTTTTTCGTGAACGGCCCGTGTGCACGGGCGCGCAATGCAAGACGAGTATAAAGCGCCTTTTTGCGTGGTCGGTCAAGCGCGCGAGGACGATGCGCTCTATCCCGTCAACGTAGCTGCTGCGTGCGGTGAGTTGCTCCCCGTTCTACCGCATCCTATTTTGAGCCAACGCGCAGCGCCAGATGGTTGAGCACATGCTGCACTGGTACGCCCGCACGTGCGGCGGGACAGCTAATCATTGGAGGAGTATATCGTGGCAAAGAACGTGCTGTTTATCCTAGCCGATCAGTTTCGCGCCGACTGTCTGGGCGCGGCGGGCAACGAGGGGGTGAAAACCCCGAATCTCGATCGCCTCGCCGCCCAGGGGGTGCGCTTTGCGAACTGCTTTAACCAAACGGCGCCCTGTGGGCCCAGCCGCATGAGCATCTACACCAGTCGCTACCTCTGCTCGACGCGGGCAATTAATAATATGACGCCGCTGCGTGACGCCGAGGAAAACTGGGGCCATGCGCTGCGCAAAGCGGGCTACGATCCGGGGTTGATTGGCTATAACGACTACGGCGTCGATCCGGCTATCCTGCCCGAGGGCGACCGCCGGCGCACATTGCTGGCCTACGACAACGTGCTGCCCGGCTTTGAGCGCGTATACTACCACGAGTACGATAGCGAGGAGTACTTTGCCTGGCTGGGCGAGCAGGGCTATCCCGACGAACTGCTCAACCACGGAGCCATTCACAGCCCTAACGTGCCCGAGGACGGACCGGGCGAACATCTGGACTGCTACTACCCGGCCAAATACAAGGCCGAACACAGCGAGTGTCGCTACGTGACGGATCGGGCGATCGACTACGTTCGCGTGCGTAGCGGGGAGGACACGGGTTGGGTTCTATCGCTCAACTACATCAAGCCGCACCCGCCCAATATCAACTGCGAGCCCTACTGCTCGATGTTTGATCCCGATGAGATGCCCGACGGCGATCGACGCGCAGAAGAGCTCGACAGCGCGCATCCTTATATCCGCGCTGCCATTGGTGGTGGAGCCCACGTTGACGAGCGCCATCTGCGCGAGTTCCGCGCCTGCTACTACGGCATGATCGCCGAACTAGACGATAACCTTGGCCTGCTTTTTGACGAGCTGGAACGGAGCGGCCAGTGGGAGGATACGTTGATCGTGTTTAGCGCCGACCACGGCGAACAGCTCGGCGAGCACTACCTAGTCGGCAAGGGGCACTTTTACGATGGGGCGATGCACATTCCCTGCATTGTGCGCGATCCGCACTCGGCTAGCGACGAGACGCGCGGCCGCGTCGTCAACTCGTTTGTCGAGTCCGTCGATTTGGCCCCGACGGTTTTGGATTGGCTCGGTGTAGAACAGCCTGATCGCTTTCAGGGACAGAGTTTACTGGGTGCCTTATACGACGAGGACGACTATCGCGGCAAGACGGAAATTCACTACGAATTTGACTATCGCTCGGGTGCTCGTGCGCTCGACCCGGATGCAGATATGGATGCGCATCTGCTTTGGGTGCTGCGCGACGACCGCTATAAGTATGTGCACTTTGCCGACGAGCAGATGCCGCCGCTGCTCTTTGATCTGCACAGCGACCCGGGCGAGTTTGACAACGTGGCGGATCGGCCCGAAAACGCCGCCATCGTGCTCGATATGTGTCAGCGCATGCTGCGCTGGCGCATGTATCACGAAGACCAGCGCATGGAGCACTGGGCCGCGCAGTACCGGTATTAAACGACCGATGCGAGGAGCAGGTAGCATATGGCGTTGAGCGAAGCGCAGCTGGCGCAGTATATGGACGAGGGCTACCTCGTCGTCGAGGATCTGTTGAACGCCTCCGTGCTGTCCCCCTTAATCGGTGAGTTTGAGGCGGCTATTGATACCAAGGCGCGCGCGCTGCACGCAGCTGGACAGCTGTCCCAGCTGCACGAAGACGCTCCGTTTGAAGCGCGCCTAGCCCTGCTTTATGCCGATGCCGAAGCGGAAGCTGCCCAAGCGCTGTGGCACGTTGGTCAGGGCAAGCACCACAAGACGGCCGGTATGTTTGCCGTCTGGACCTGTCCGGCTCTGCTCGATATTGTCGAGCAGGTCATCGGTCCGGAGATTCTCGCCCATCCGCAGTTTAACTCGCGCGCCAAGCTACCCGATCACGAGCAAACCGTCGTGCCGTGGCACCAGGATATGGGCTATTTACAGCCCGACGCCGACGATACGTTTATGGTCAATTTTTGGATACCGCTCGTCGATGCGCCGATGGAAACGGGCGCGATGCAGGTGATTCCCGGGAGCCATCGCTGGCAGACGTTGTCGCATGAGCGCATCGGTTTTTACGACGGCCTGCACGAGGAAGATATGCCGGACTACGCGCGCGTCGTTAACTGCCCCGTGGACAAGGGCGGCGTGCTGATGATCCAGAGTCGCACGGTGCATCGCTCGGTGGTCAACAGCACGGAGCGCGTGCGCTGGAGCCTCGACCTGCGCTACTGCGACCGGCGC
>CAXGPR010000119.1:0-9104 GCA_964011675.1 uncultured bacterium | reverse complement strand
GTTGTATGAAGAGGGTAAGGATGTGCTGGATGCGCGACTTGAAGAAGTTGAAGAGTTGGTCGAACAGGGGCGAGACACGCGTGAATACCTTGAAAAAGTCCGGCGCGAAGTGCTGCGCAAGGAAGAGTTAAGCTGGGAAGCTGAGCGCGCGCTGGAGAGCGCTATTGATCGTGAGAATGAACGTTCTAAACAGCTTGAAGAAATGGCAGCAGAGCTGGAGAAGAACGGACAAAGTATAGACGAAAAGGGCTTGGGAACGAGCGAGCTGTTTAAAAGGTTGGAAGAAATACGTCAGCTGATGGCAGAGGTTGCTGCTCCCGAATTACAGGAAGCGCTGCGTCAGCTGCAGGAGGCCGTAGATGATCCGGACCCACAGGAATTAGCCGAATCACTTAAGCGGTTTAGTGAAGATCAGAAAGCCTTTCAACAGCGCTTGGATCGCACAATAGAACTGCTAAAGCAGGTGCGAGCTGAACAGCAGTTTGAGGCGGTAGTCGATCAGGCGAGCGAGCTTGTAGAACGCCAGCGCGCGATTAACAGCGATGTGAAGAAGGGAGAGGCGGGCATGCGACAGCAGATGCAGCAGGGCGCGCTGCGAAGGGATAGCGAAAACCTGCAGAATCAGCTAAAACAGCTTGCTGAGTCCCTGGACCGACTGGAAGCGCCCGCAGCTAACCAGGTTAGTGCACAGGCCGATCAAATGGAATCGCGTCAAATGAGCGGACGCATGCGCGAAATGATTCAGCAAATGCGGGCCAAAAACAATCCACAAGCCGAGCGCTTAGGGGCTGGTATCGAGGAAGACTTGGGTCAGCTTTCGGCCAATCTCAGCAACGCGAAAGCGCAGTTTGTCGCCGAGCAAAAACAAGAAATGAGTGGTGAGTTACGCCGAGCTATGCGCGATGTGATTGGGCTGTCTCAGAGACAGGAAGAGCTTGCCGATGCTGTGCGCTCTCGTCCGCAAATAGACAGCGCTGAACCAGCCGAAGATCAATTTGCCTTGCTTAAGGGAGCCGGACTTGTGGCCGAGCGCTTGGCTGTGTTGGCGCGACGCACGATGAGTCTGTCGCGCGGTCTCAATACGACCCTGGGCTACGCGCTTAACAGCATGGGAGAGGCGGCGCGCCATTTGGGTCAGCGCGATAGACGCAGCGCGTTGGAGCCACAGCAGCAGGCCATGCGCTTTGCCAATGAAACCGTTGTTCTGCTTCGCGAAAGCCTAGACAACCTGTCAAACGCCAGCATGCCGTCTAGTTTTGCAGAGGCCATGCAGAAAATGATGGGTCTCTCTGAACAGCAGGCCCAACTCAACGAGGCTGCGCAGCAGGCCCTCGCACAAGCTCAAGCGCAGGGTCAAGGGCGTCCGGTGCCTGGATTAGATGGAAAGATCCGGCGTATTTCCGCAGAGCAAGAACGAGTTTACCAGGCTCTGCAAGAACTTCATAAGTCCATGCGCGGTCACAAGGGGGCACAGGGACAGATTGAGGCGATTCAGGAAGAGATTCGCGAGGTGCTTGGCGATTTGCAGCAGCGGCGTTTGAACGCCAGGACGATAGAGAAGCAGGAGCGTATTTTTCAGCGCATGTTAGAATCGAGTCGGTCGATTCACTCGCGCGGTTTTAAGGAAGATCGAGAAGCTACGGAAGGACGAGACCAGCCCTACAGTGGTCCGCCGGGTATGCCAGAAGATTTAGGTCAGGTGCCAGACGTGCTGCGTCAGGCCATGCGTCAGGCGCTTGAGGGAGCGTATCCGGCTGAATATCGCCTCCTTTTGGAGCGCTATTACCAACAGGTTTACGAAGATGCAATACAGATGGAGCGTGCGCCGTGAAATGCGTTATACTCATGCTGCTCATTGTGTATTCCTCGCTGTTTGCGCAAGATGAAAGCGTGCTGCGAAATCGCATCCAACAGTTGGAGCGGCGTGGTGAGTGGACCCGTGCAATCGCCGACTATGAAACGCTTACTAAACTTCGACCCAATGACGTGGGTGTCGCGCGCGGTTTCGCGCGCGCCTTGAGTGCTTCTGGACAGTATGAGCGAGTCGTCGTGCATTTGGAACGCTGGCTGCAGACCTATGCCGATGACCACTTGGCGTATCTACTTCTGGGGGACGCTCACCAGCAATTGGGGCGGTCTGATGAGGCGATAAAAGCTTGGCGTCGCCTGCTCAAGATTCGCCCAGACGAGGCGGCTGTATACCAGCAAGTGAGCGATCGCTGTCAGGCCGTCGGACAGACAAATATGGCGATCTTAGTGTTACAGCAGGGGCGTGCGGAACTGGGCGATGCACTGTTGTTTAACTGGGAGTTAGCGTCGCTCAGCCTGAAGGCCGGCCTGTATCCGCAGGCGGTCGAATTGTTTTTCCAAAGCATTGCACAGGCCCCCAACAGGCTGCCCGTCGTAGAGCATCAAATGGGGCCTGCGTGTCAAAACGACGGGGGCGCTCTGCTACAGGCCTTGTCAGAGCACACATGGGGAGACGACCCTATACCTAAGGCGCGTCTCACGTCTACCTGTGCTCTTTTTGCAGGGCAGGCCGAGCGCGGTTTTCAGGAGCTCGTTGAACAGATTGCCCATCCCGAAGTTGTTGAACTGTTATACCAATATGCCTCGCAGAGCGAGGCGCGCGGTTTTAGGAATGTGGCAAGTACCGCCTATGGTGAGTACGCCCGCTTGAGTGCCGATACTTCTCAGGTTTTTCGCGCGCTGTCAAAACGAGCTCAGCTTAGCGCACGTAGTGCAGACCGAGCCCAAGCGCTTGCTCATTATGCAGACCTCGCTCAGCGGTTTCCTAACCGCCCCGAATCGCTAGAGGCACTTGTGGTCATTGCTCGATTACAATTAGCGGCCGAAGAGGAGCCCGAGGCCATTGTAGCCGGTCTACTTCCAGTGGTTGATGCAGCTGTGCAAGGCGCGTGGACGCTGGAAGCATTTGAGATCTTAGCTGAAAGCACGCTGCGCGCGGGCAATGTCGATGCCTCTGCCCAGTGGCTAGAGCGCTTATCGGAACAGGGACAAGCCGCGCAGTATGTGGTCGGCTTTCGTCGAGCGGAGTTGGCTTATTTTATTGGAGATTGCTCTTCGGTAATTGACCGCTTGAGCTTGCTGACTTCGGGCGAGGTTGATCACCCACTGGCTAACGATGCGCTCGACCTACTGCTCGTCTGTGAGGAATTTAAGGGCGAGGCAATGCTGCCCGATTTGGCACGTGCCCAACTGCTGGAGCGACAGGGTAAGAGTGCTCGCGCAGCCGAACACTGGGAGCAAGTTGTTCGCAGGGGCACGCCTCGACTGCGCGAGTGGTCATTGCTGCAGAGAGCTAAATCGATAGAGAACAACGATCCCATGCGCGCGCTTCAGTTGTATGACCGGTTAGTGCGTGAATCGATCGATGGTCGCTATGCGGTCGAGGCTCAGTTAGCGAGTGCCCATCTGCTGCGGCGGGTGGGGCGTCCAGATGAAGCGCTGCGCGTCTGCGAAGCCGCTCTGTTGGATTCGCCGGCCGATGCTCGAGCTCCCGAACTACGCGTTCGCATCCGGCGTCTGCGCGAAGAATTAAACAAGGGAAGTCTCCCATGAGAAAAGTCATTTTTTTGTTTTCTCTGTGCTGTGCTCTACCGGCTTTTGCCGAGCGGTTGCTGATTCCTATGGACCTGCAACAGCGCGATCATCTCAAAGCATACGGCGTGGCTTTTTGGGCGCTCGAGCGCGGTGTGACCGTTGAGTGGTTGCTCAATTATCGCGGTGGTGTGTTTATGCTCGACTACCACGGGTCTGTTGCCCAAGAGGCACAAATTCGAGGCGTTTCCGCGGATGTCATTTCCGAGGCTCAAGCGGCGAGTATTTACGCTGAGATTGACGGCGGAAACATGGAGGTTGTTCGCTTAGAAAAGGCGCCCAAGATCGCCGTTTATACGCCGCCGAATAAACGTCCGTGGGATGATGCAGTAACCATGGCGCTGGAGTATGCGCAGATTCCCTACGAAAAAATTTGGGACGAAGATGTCCTTAAAGGAACCCTGAAAGAATACGACTGGCTGCACCTGCATCACGAGGACTTTACCGGTCAGTACGGTAAGTTCTACAGCTCATATGGCAGAGAAGCATGGTATCAGATGCAACAGCGAGACTACGAGGCAATGGCTCGGCGTCTTGGTTATACGAAAGTTTCGGATCAGAAGAAAGCGGTTGCCCTAGAGATTTATGACTATGTAGTAGCTGGTGGTTTTCTCTTTGCTATGTGCTCAGCGACAGACTCTTTTGATATTGCGCTCGCAGCAATCAATGTGGATATATGCCATGAAGTATTCGACGGGGATCCGGCTGATCCTCAGGCCCAGGCGTCTCTCGATTTTAGCCGAACAGTGGCATTTGAGAACTTCTCACTTGAGCAGAATCCGTTGGTTTATGAGTTCTCTGATATTGATACGACGCCCAAAGATGTGCGTCAGATTCGTACGGCTGAAGCGGAATATTTTACGCTATTTGAGTTTTCTGCTAAGTACGACCCGGTGCCTGCAATGCTGACGCAGTCACACACGAATATCGTAGACGGTTTTCTGGGGCAAACGACGGCCTATCGACGTTCGCTGATCAAAGATTCCGTCGTCATACTGGGCGAAGTTGAGGAGAGTGAAGAGGTTAAATACATACACGGAAGTGCTGGTAAGGGTACGTTCACTTTTTACGGCGGGCACGATCCGGAAGATCACAAGCACTTGGTGAACGATCCTCCGACCAACCTCGCTCTGCACCCTAATTCACCGGGGTATCGACTCATACTCAACAACGTTCTTTTTCCCGCTGCGAAAAAGAAAGACCGTAAGACCTGACGTCAGGTTGAGGATGTGTGCCCGTTTACACGAGCGCTTCTCCCCTGTCTTAAGAATCCGAACTGAACTATGAAAGGGACGCTATGAGCACGACGGATGTGGAGGCGGTGGCTCAGCTCAATGAAGCAAGAGACAAGATCTATGATGAGGTGGGAAAGGTCATTGTCGGCCAACGTGAAGTGATTGGCCAGATGCTGACGGCTCTGCTGGCTGGCGGCCATTGTCTGCTTGTTGGCGTGCCTGGCCTAGCCAAGACGACGCTAGTTCAGGTGCTTGCTAAAACGCTTGATCTATCTTTTGGGCGCATCCAATTTACACCCGACTTAATGCCCTCCGACATCACGGGTACTGAGGTGTTGGAAGAAGACGGCGAGAGCGGTCGCAAGGCGTTCCGCTTCTTAAGAGGACCTATTTTTGCACACGTTCTCTTGGCCGACGAAATCAACCGCACGCCGCCCAAGACACAAGCTGCCTTACTGCAGGCTATGCAAGAGCACGCTGTGACAGTCGGCGGCGATACGATGCCGCTCGGCGCGCCTTTTTTTGTGCTGGCAACGCAGAACCCCATAGAACAGGAAGGTACGTACCCGCTGCCCGAAGCGCAGTTGGATCGGTTTCTATTTGAACTGCTTATCGATTATCCCCGGGTCGAGGAAGAAGAGGAAATCGCCCGCACGACCACTAGTGGTCCGCGCGCCGAAGTGCACAGCGTATTAGGAGCGGAGCAGTTAGTTGCAGCACAGCAGTTGGTGCGTCGTGTGCCGGTGGCAGATCACTTAATCAAGTATGTTGTTAAAATTGTTCGGGCTTCGCGTCCTGGCGACGCAGTATCGCCCGAGTATGTGCGTGAGATGGTTAACTGGGGCGCCGGTCCGCGGGCCTCGCAGTATATGGTCCTCGCCGCCAAAGCGCGTGCAGTTTTGGATGGTCGCCACTCTGTTTCGGCTGAGGATATCCGCGCCGTTGCACCGTCTGTTTTGCGCCATCGTTTAGTGGTCAACTACCAAGCAGAAGCGCAAAACGTGACCGCGAACGCGCTTATTGAGCGCATTCTACAGGAATGTACGTCCTAGTGAAGCACTCCAATGCAGTGCTCTCTTACTTGGCCCCAGAGACGCTCTCTCGCGTTTCAAGACTTGACATAGTGGCGCGTCTGGTCGTCGAAGGATTCATCACCGGCTTGCATCGGAGTCCCTACCACGGTTTCTCTGTGGAGTTTTCCGAACACCGGCCCTATATGCCGGGCGATCCGCTACGCGATCTCGACTGGAAGGCCTATGCGAAATCGGACCGACTGTATGTCAAGCAGTATGAAGAAGAGACCAATCTCAAGGCATACATTCTGTGCGACGTTTCTGGATCGATGAACTTTTGTGCTGGTGCGCCCATGAGCAAATATCGCTACGCAATCTGTCTGTCTGCGGCATTGGCTTACTTGATGCTGCGCCAGAGAGATGCGGTTGGACTCATGCTTTTCCGTGATGCAATTGAGTCCTACGTTCCTCCGCGCTCGGTTCAGAGTCACCTGCAGACGCTGCTCAAAGAGATGGATCGTGTCCAGCCTGAAGAAGACACTCATATGGCTCCGGCCTTTCATGACCTGGCTGAACGAATAGGACGTCGCGGACTCATCATCGTTCTGTCAGATCTGCTAGACGACTCTCAAGAAGTGCTGCGTGGATTACGACATTTTCGCCACCGCGGCCACGAAGTCGTCGTTTTTCATCTGTTGGATCCGCGCGAGTTAGATCTGCAGTTTGACCAAGAAACACGCTTTTTTGATTTGGAGCAACCAGGCCAAATCATAGCAACCCAACCGTGGCATGTGCGACGCGAGTACGGGCAGATAATGGAAGAAATGGTTCAGACCTATCGTCGCGGTTGCGCAGAAGCCCATATAGACTATGTGCTGGTCGATACATCGACTCCCTTTGATCAAGCCCTTTCGCGCTATTTGGTTCAGCGGAAAAAAATGAGGTGAATCGCGTTTTTTGGCGGGTTTGATGCTAAGTGGGTAAATCTTGACTTTTTTGTCATCATTAATACATTCTTTACATAAATCTTTGTATAGTATTGACTTTTTTGTTCTGTTGTAGACTCCAAATCACAGAGGAGATAAGGCGCAATGAGCGAATCCATGGCCCCACAGCCGGCAGCTGATAAATCCAGCGATACGCAGACTTTAGAAGAGTTTGCTAGCCGCGAGTACGAGTGGGGTTTTGTAACTGATATCGAAGCAGATTCGGCGCCTCCCGGACTTAACGAAGAAATTATCCGTTTCATATCTGCCAAAAAAGAAGAACCTGAGTTTATGCTTGAATGGCGCCTCAAGGCCTACCGGCAGTGGCTAAAAATGGAAGACCCGACGCGTC
Organism: uncultured bacterium; assembly: GCA_964011675.1. GTDB lineage: Bacteria > Latescibacterota > UBA2968 > UBA8231 > UBA8231. Next base: position 1,897 of record CAXGPR010000119.1, on the reverse strand, counting down.
GTCCTCCGAGCGAGCGCTGGGCTAAGGTCAATTATCCAGATATCGATTACCAGCGTGTGGTTTATTATTCGGCGCCCAAGAAAAAGGAGCTGAACAGCCTGGATGAGGTCGATCCCGAGCTGCTAGAGACCTACGAAAAGCTTGGGATACCGCTTGAAGAGCAAAAGATGCTCGCTGGCGTAGCCGTGGACGCCGTTTTTGACAGCGTGTCTGTTGCGACAACGTTTAAAGACAAGCTATCAGAACTGGGCATCATATTCTGCTCTTTTTCAGAGGCGGTTAGAGAGCATCCCGAGCTCGTCAAAAAGTATTTAGGTTCTGTGATCCCGATCAAAGACAATTTTTTTTCGGCTCTTAACTCAGCCGTATTCACCGATGGCTCGTTTGTGTATATCCCTAAAGGCGTGCGCTGTCCTATGGAGCTATCGACTTATTTTCGCATCAACGCGGCCAACACTGGTCAGTTTGAACGTACGCTCGTTGTGGCAGATGAAGACTCATACGTCAGCTATCTCGAAGGGTGTACTGCGCCCATGCGCGATGAAAATCAGCTGCATGCAGCCGTGGTGGAGCTCGTTGCGCTCGACAACGCACAGATCAAGTATTCGACTGTCCAGAACTGGTATCCAGGTGACGAGAATGGGGTAGGGGGAATCTACAATTTCGTTACTAAGCGCGGTGCCTGTCGTGGGCATCATTCCAAGATATCGTGGACGCAGGTTGAGACGGGGTCGTCGATTACGTGGAAGTATCCAAGCTGCATTCTGCAGGGAGATCATTCCGTAGGAGAGTTCTATTCTGTTGCCGTTACGTCAAAAATGCAGCAGGCCGATACAGGTACAAAAATGATTCACATCGGTGACAACACGCGTAGCACGATTATCTCTAAGGGTATTTCGGCCCAGCGCGGTCAAAATACCTATCGGGGTGGCGTGAAAATCATGAAAAAAGCGCATAACGCGCGCAACTTTACACAGTGCGATTCCATGCTGATTGGTGATCAGTGTGGTGCTCATACCTTCCCTTACATAGAGGTGCGTAATCCCAACGGTCAGGTTGAGCACGAGGCTTCTACGTCTAAAATCGGCGAAGATCAGATTTTCTACTGCAATCAACGCGGTCTGTCAACCGAAGATGCTGTGGGGATGATCGTCAACGGTTTCTGCAAAGAGGTGTTAGCGGAGTTACCTATGGAGTTTGCCGTGGAAGCGCAGAAGCTGCTCGGCATCAGCTTAGAAGGTAGCGTCGGTTAGAGCTGCTGCAAATAATACGAGGAACTGCAATACATGCTTAATATCGAAGATCTTCAGGCAAGCGTTGGCGATACGCAAATTCTGCGCGGGATTAATCTGCAGGTAAACGCCGGCGAAATACACGCCATCATGGGGCCTAATGGTTCCGGAAAGAGCACGATGGCGCAGGTGCTAGCCGGCCGCGAGGGTTATGAGGTAACAGGAGGTAGCGCTTCTTTTTTAGGGCGAGACTTACTCGATATGGATCCGGAAGAGAGGGCGCGCGAAGGTCTTTTTCTCGCGTTTCAATACCCGGTGGAAATACCGGGTGTAAACTCTACTTATTTCTTGCGCACTGGCTACAACGAAATGTGTAAGCACCGGGGTCAAGAAGAACTGGATGCTATGGATTTTCTCAGCTTAGTGAGAGAAAAACTCAGGCTAGTAGAGATGGACGAAAGCTTTTTGAAGCGTTCGGTGAACGAAGGGTTTTCTGGCGGGGAGAAGAAGCGCCACGAGGTGCTACAGATGGCAGTTTTGGAACCGCGTTTGGCGGTTTTAGATGAAACGGATTCTGGGCTTGATATCGACGCATTACGCGTGGTGGCTAATGGAGTCAATGCGTTGCATTCACCAGATAAAGCTGCCATTGTTGTGACGCACTA
>CAXGPR010000118.1:0-9253 GCA_964011675.1 uncultured bacterium | reverse complement strand
ACGGGTTCGACGGGTTCGACGGGTTCGACGGGTTCGACGGGTTCGACGGGTTCGACGGGTTCGATGGGTTTGATTGGTTCGACGGGTTCGACAGGGGTGTTTGTGCCATCATCACCTTCGTGTATGTAAAGGTTGAGGGTATCCTTCGTGCTTGCTCCTTGTGCATCGGTGGCAGTGAATGTAATGCGGCGCAGACCCGCTGTGCTAGGTTCCGCGCGTATGGTCGCTATACGAAGCGCCTTGTGAATGCTGATTTGCAATCCCGCATCGGGCAGGGCACTCCATCGTAAGTGGCTGAGTGGCTCATCGTCTTGGGCAAAGTCATCTAAGTTTATTTGAAAAGATGTGCCCGCGTCTACATATAGATCGAGGAAACCGCTTAGCTGGGGTGGCGGATTATTTACGTTGACCAGTATGGTGTCGGTGCCGACTACTCCCCGCGTCGTTTCCGCGCGTATAACGAGGATTGATTCACTCTTGAAGCCGGCGGGAGCTAGCAGGCTGATCGTGCGCTTTTGTAGGTCGATTTCGGTCTGCAGTGAATCGTGAACTACGGTGAGATCGGCTATATCTGATTCGAGATAGGGAGACAGGTCGATTTTTAATGGCTGACCGACTTCGAGAAGTATATCGGGCAGATGAGCGACTATAGGTACCTGTAGAGGCACCACGTTAACGCGTAATGTAGTCTGTGAATTCAGCTGACCGTCCGTAAGATTAATCAGGATATTATCACTGTAAGGGATCGCGTTCGCAGGAACTACTAAATGCATCAAGGATCCGTCTAATTCGATTTGTATACTCTCGTTTCCACCTACGCTCCAAATCAGATTCTCTTGGGGGTCGTCTGGGTCGTTTCCATATGCAGAAAGTTCAATTGTAAGCGAGTCGCCCGGAGCGATCTCTATGTCTGGTATAATGCGAATCTCAGGCGGTCGATTTACGCGTAACACAGTGAGCTGTAGCGTGTCGAGGGCGCTGGCCTGACTATCGTCGAGTACGCGGAAAATTAGATCAAGCTCGCCGTAAAAGGTGCTGTCAGGTTGCACCGTTGCTAAGCCTGCTGGATTTAGATCAATTGTGACAAGAGAATCGTTTACGCTGCTCCACAAGAGATCTGTTATCGGATCGTCTATATCTGTGCTACCATTCTTCAAATCGATCTCTACGGAACTGCCTTGAAGGACGATAGTATCTCTTAAGGCAAGTTGCGGAGGATCGTTTCGGTGTGCGATGTTCACATGGACGGTTTCTGATGAAAATGTGCCATAGGGGTCTTTTGCCCTAATTTCAAAAGAAAACAGGCCGGTGCTATCGGCCGGGGCCCAGAGCATGAGATGGCCAGTATGCTCGTCGTAGTCTAACGAGAGATCGGAAAGGGGATTAAAGAATAGCGTTAGCTCACTAAATGCATTGTCTACATCGCTGACTAGTGCTTGCATATCAACGTGTAGCGTTTCGTCCTCGGCTGATTCCAACTGGCTGAAATGGATACTAGGTGCGTCGTTAGAGGGACGGACTTCAATGATGCCGCTATCACTGTGGGTGAGTCCATAGGAATCAGTGGCCGTTATTGTCAGCGTATCAATTCCAGAGAAGTTCGGCTCTGGTAAGATGAACAAACTATCCCCGAACACGCCGGCTTGCACGTGACTACTCTCGAACGTGAGGGTGAGCGTAGTGTCATCTATATCGGTGGCAATGTCGTTTATCAGGGTTCGAAATCCAATGGGATCATCCTCGTTGAATACGAAGCCGGGCAGGTCAACCACGGGGGCATCGTTCTCAACGTTTATGCGAATGGCATCAGATACTACGCTGAGAAGGTCAGGTGTACTGCTGTCGATAGCGTTTTGCACGGTCAGCTGGATTTCTTCTTCGTCGATCAGTGTGGTATAAGTCAGGTTGCTGAAGTAAGCGACCCCAGCCTTGGCGACCGCCATATTATGCAATAGGGTTCCATGCCCAGATGCTGTGGCAAAAAGTGTATCGTTGAAGTCAAGATCGACAAATCCGCTGTCGTTGATCGCTTCTACGATGGGTTGGCTGAGTAAAGGGTTGCCGCTTAGCCCATCTGAAGGCTGTGTGCGCAGGACTAACTGCGTTGTGATCACATCAATGGTCAGTCTGTCGCTATCGCTTTCCCGTATGCGCGCTCCGCGCCCACCTGCGCTCGTGATGAGTGCGCCTGTCTCAGCAGAGATGCGCATAGCGTGTCCTTGAACAGAGGTCTTGGCCAATAAAGCGGCGAGTATAAAATAGCGGGTTGTGTTTATACGCGGAGTAGAAAAGGTTGAAGCGTAAATGGTCGTGTGGTCGCCTAGTGTCAAGTCCTGTGCGTCAAGTCGACCCATGAGGAAATCGTCGCCCAGCGTTGCGTCAGAACTCTCGTAGAGGCGAAACTCGGTAAAGTCGTCGCTTTTTAATCCGGTTGTTGTCGTTAGGTCAGACAGGGTAAAGGTCAGTCCCTTCACCGTAGTTTGGCCATCGCCGACTAGTGCTATATGCATGAGTTGTGCCTGTCGACCTGGACTTATGGTCGTGCTGCCGATCAGTCCCATGCTGTTGTCTGGCAATATTTTACGGAGCCGGTGATTGTTCTGGTCTGTAATAAAGAGCGTGTCGCTGCGCATCATAAGTCCATGAGGAGCTGCTAAAGACGCTCGGTTGGCCGGTCCGGTATCTCCCTCATAGCCGGCATATCCCAATCCAGATACGGTTGTAATATTGCCTGCTGGGTTGATGCGGCGTATGCGATGGTTAAAGCGATCGGCGATATAGACGGTACCAAAGGTGTCTACAACTACAGAGGTTGGAAAAGATAGATACGCATTTTTCGGTAGGCCGCCGTCTCCAGAAATCCCCGCCTTCTCACTACCTGCAAGAGTGGTCAGCACGCTGTCCGAAGCACTGATTTTGCGGATTCGATGGTTGTTAGTATCGGCGATAAACACGTTAAGATTGCGGTCTACATACAGGCCGTGAGGCCGATTAAGCGTCGCTTGTGTGGCAAGAGTATCATCGATAAAGATACCGGTGGTTGTATCCTTACCTGCAATCGTAGTGATAAAACCGCTGCTGTCTATACGCCGTATGCGGTGATTTCCCGTATCGGCTATATAAATGAATCCACCGCGCACAAAAACGGCTGTTGGAGCGCTGAGTGTGGCTTGTGTGGCAAGCGTGTCGTCGATAAAGAGTCCGGCGGTTGTATCTTTGCCCGCAATTGTCCTAATAATGCCGCTGCTGTCTATGCGTCGTATGCGGTGATTTCCCGTATCGGCTACATACACAATTCCGGTGCTGTCTACAAAGACGCCAGTCGGTGCGTTGAGCGCCGCTCTGACTGCGTCTGCACCGTCCCCTGAAAACCCCGCTGATCCTGTTCCAGCAAAGGTGACAATACTGTCCCGTGCAGCATTGACGCGTCTTATGCGATTGTTGCCTGTATCGGCGATAAAGAGCGCACCTGAGCTGTCAGACCAGACAGCAGAAGGACGATTCAAGAGTGCATCGGTTGGCAATCCGCCGTCTCCGGAACTTCCTTGACTGCCCGCACCTACTACTGTGGAAATGGTCTCCGCTCGGGATTCCGCTGCGGAAAGACACAGGAGAATGGAAGCTGATATGAGGGATCTGAACCATCGACTGTTCATAGCTGGAGCGCGTTTTCCTTAACAGGGCCCTATGACATAATTAAAGGAAATGCCGCCGGGCGCGATATAAACATAAGACGATTTTCTCTTATATGTCGGCCGAAAATAGAAAAACATGAATAGATCATATTTGTTTATTGTATGGGTGCTATTAAGCATTGGCACTTTTGCTCCTATAGAAGCCCAAGTTATATCGCTATCGCCATATAATCTTGTCAACCTTCCTAGGGGAGCGACAGATTCGAACCCCTACTGGCAGGGGTTGGTTATTGATTTAAGGCAGAATCCATCGGTCGGAAACACGATTGAAATTTTCCTACCAGAAGACGTGTCCATCGCAGATATTGACGGTGATGGAAGCTACGAAGACGAGATTGCTCTTGATGATGCTTCGACTCCTGGCACCGGGTATACTTCGGTTCAGGGAAGTACGGCTAATCAGATCCTGTTGACGAGTGAGACTGGCGGTATTGCAGGATCTCTCTATGTCCATTTTCCGATAACGACGCCTGCTAATCAGGATCGGGAAAATACGGTATACGGCCAAGTTGTGTTTTCTAATGATCGGGAGCCAATCATACCGGCTGGATCGATACGGCTCAATTTCGTTGAACCGTATGATCTGCAAGTCAGCCAGTTTAGTATGTCCTTTGACGGTTCTCAAGAGGATACGCTAACCCACGTTCAAGGCAGCGTATACCCGGATTCTGCCGGCGTTGTCTTTACGCAACCCGTGCCTGATATGCTCAGCGATGTGCGTGGGATTTTATCTAACAACACACTCGAACGCGCAGGCATTTCGTATGGCGATGCCGATGATACCAATGATACGCCTTATAAATTGTGGTTTTCTTTGCGTGATTCGCTTACACGCGTTGACACCTCTGTCGCCGTGCGTGCAATCAATAGCCTGAACGGTGAATTGGTCAGCGCCTTGGAAGGTGACTCATTGCGGCTTTCATTGGATGTCTCTGCGCTGTTGGACTCGACTTATTTCCTCTACGTGACGTCCTCTTTAACTGGTAATTTCCCACTGATGCGCAGCCGGGGAGTACGGGTACGGCATCAGCCCGTTGTCTTGAGTGTTGGCACTTTTTTGGGTGGCGATGCCGACTATATCGATAGCGGCCTTTTGCTGAACTTAGACAACGGTACCGCTGGTAAGACGGATAGCGCTCGAGCACGGTTAACGATTCCCTTTCAGGTCGTCGACAATGACGACAGCGCTTCGGTCAAGCTTTTCTACTCGCGGTCAGATACGTTGGATACGAGCTTTGTCGTTGTAAGTGGCACGTGGCCGGATCGATCTATAGAACGTCTATCTAATGCAACTCAGATAAATAGTTCCATTGCTCTCATTGAGGGACGAGATGAGGAAACACACTGGTCTATAGTGAGCAACGACTCTGTATTTGTGGAGAGCGGAGATTATTACGTCTATGCCGTAATTACAGACGGAAAAAACCTCGATATGCGTCGGAGCGACCATACTTACAACGTGCGTCACTCTCCTCTGCTCATATTAGACAGTAGAGAAGATCGTCTCATAGAGACAGGAGGAGGAGCTGCAGAGCGCTACTACACGATCTCATGGAATCAGGATTATGGGGTAAATGGAGATGTAGCGCTAGAGGATAGCGCACTGATCGCTCTTTACTACAGCGCGAGTGATTCTTTTGCCGTGCCCAATGGAACGAGTGATATCATGGCGGCGGCAGCCGACTCGACGCGCGATACTCATCTGATCGTAAACAGTATTGCAGAAGATCCCGATGGGGTATTGGACAACCAGTATGTTTGGGATCTGTGGCGTTTTAAAAATGACGACGGGGGAGGCGTGCCTCAGGAAGACGTTCCTTATGCTTTATACGGCATTGTGCAAACGGATTCAACACGCCGTCTCGTGCGCTGGGATGATGAGCGGGGTGTAGCGCGCACTCTGCGCTTTTCTCATCGCCCCTATCTGCGCATCACGTCGCCGCTAGGGCCACTTGAAGTAGATGGACGGCGGAGTTTCTCTATTGAATGGGAAGCAGTTGACGTCGACGAAGATGCGACTATATGGGTGTTGCTCACTTCACTGGAGGCCGCACAAGGCTTGGGGGACTCGACAGACTACCAGTCGCTAATAGGAGACGGACTGGTGGACTGGGTTGCCAATTCGTTGGATGGTAGTCTGGGAACAGCCTCGATACTGAGCGAAGATACAACGGCTGGTTTTGCGGTTCGACCCGCTCGGCTCACGCGCTCACTTGATGGGCAGTCGACGCCGCTGGTCAACGGAGAGTATCACGCCTATGTCATTATTGCCGACTCGGATGCTGAGGTGCCGCCTGATACGGCTCTCGTGCGGCGGGTCGAAGGACTTATTCGCATTGTTGGGTTAGAAGCCGGAGCCGTTGGTCTCGAGACGGCCGTTGTAGAGATGGTGCCTGCCAAACTGTCGATGAGCGTCCCGGGCGATACTGCTACCGTGGCGCTGCGCCCTCACAGCGGGGGAGCAGAAATTGACCTATTGAGTTTTTTCGCGAGTGTGGATACATCTTTTTTTAGCGTGGTTGACCAAGACCGCAATCAGCCCGGTATTCAGCCATTCCGGATCAATCCACTCTTAACGGGTCTCGTGCTGCGAGATACGCTCTTGGTGGGTGCGGACAGTCTGAATGTAGGTAACTATCTACTCGACCTCATCTATTATGATCAATTAGATACCGATTTACTGGATGGGGACCTCACACTTGCAGAGTTTCAGGTTGTTAGCCGCGACACTGTCGGCTCCTCTGAGGTGATGATTGATCACGCCGGTAATCGCCAATCGGCTTTCTATCACGATGGTGAAATCGTGACCCTGATTCCGCCGCAGACGGGTGTGGCCATTAGTACGTTAACCAGGGGGGAAATACGCGGGCGCGTGTCTTTGCAAGGACGCAGTGAGGTGGCTGGTCTGGTTACATTCTTACTTCGCGATTACAACAGCATTCTGCCCATCGCCGATTCGCTCTTTGTAGCAGCAAACGATTTAGATAGCACGCAGGTGGGCATACAGGATTCCATTGCGGCGGACGGTAGCTTTCATCTGCGAGAGGTTCCCGGTGGACGCTACCAGCTAGCCGTGCATGTAGACAGCTACCTCGATGGGTACTACCCTCTGTTGGAGGTCTATCCTGGAACCGTATTGTTCGACGTAAATCCAACCTATGCAGTTGCAGAGGGACAAGATGTTGGCTACCTGTTAGGAGGAGACGTTACGGGCTACGTAGATGCGGATGGAAATGCCGAACCCGATAACGAAGTAGATCAGTTGGACATTGACTTTGTCGTGTCCTATTTCGGTCAGACCGTGCGCACAGAGAATCCTGGGTATCTGGCCGATGTTGACCGTGACAGCCTGGTGTGGATTTCCGACCTCAATATAGTCGCTGCTAATTTTAATCGCCAGGGTGTTCAGCCAGTATATAAAAAGGCCGCGTCGCTGGCGGGATCAGCCAACTGGTTTACCAATGCCGAAGAGCTAGATGGAATCATGGAAATTGATGTAGCTGCTGTGGGCCTAGTCGATGCGCGGGCCTTTGCTTTCAGGCTGTTGTATGATCCACTGACTTGGGCGTATGATGGACTGGAAGGACAGGCTTTTGACGGATTGTCCGCAGTTGCGGTTAACAGGCATTCACGCGGTCAGGTCGTCTTTGGTTCGGCCCTTAGCGGCGACCAGCGAGGCGTTAGCGGCGAGCGCGTACTTGCTAAGATTCGCCTACGCCGCGTGGGCGAAGGACTGGCCGACATACGATTGATCGATGCCGAGTGGGTCGATGCCAATCTTATGCGCCATCGCTCGCTCGCTGAACGCATAAGACCGCTCGATTTTGCGCTGTTGCCCGCTTATCCCAATCCGTTTAATCCAGAAACACAGATCCGCTTTACGCTACCAGAAGCGGCCTTTGTGCGCCTCGAAATCTACGATGGGGTCGGTCAGCGCATACGCTCTCTGCTGGGTAGTCCACACGAAGCGGGTACTCATGTGACGGTTTGGGACGGACGTGATGACGTCGGACGTTCCGTGGCTTCCGGTCCGTATTTCGCCTGTTTGTCCAGTGTCGGTCGTATTGCGGTGCGCAAAATGCTGTTACTGCGGTAGGGTTTTCGCATGCAGGTGCTGAGAAATTGGTTGGCATGTCTGGCGCTCATCGTAACGCCGCTCTATGCGCAAGAGGCGCAAATCTATCTACAGGACCTTACCCAGGGGCCTTATGCATATGGTGATACGGTCAATGTGGGTATTTATGTCGATGCAGGATCGCTCTCAATTACCTCTGCCAGCGTTTATCTACACGTGGATACCCACCATTGGCAGGTGATAAATTCAGATGAAAATAAATCGGAAGTCGAGGCGCCTTTTTCTACGGGTAAAGCGTGGCAGACAACCGTATACGAGAATCAATATGACCCAGAAACGGGTCAACTCAGCTACGTTGCTGTGAGTGGTTTAAGATCGGGTGGGTCTCGTTCAGTCGGGCGCGGCCGTTTTCTCTTGGCAACCGTTGCTCTGCGCATTGTAGCGCGTCCAGAAGGAGGGATGTTGCCGCTGTGGATGGATGTTGCAGGGCAGCGACGTCCCGTGTATACCCGTGCTGAAGAACCGGGTGTTGAATATCGCTTTGGCTCAGAAGATGCGGTGCTGTGGATCCGCGTGGCCGAATACGTAGTAGAACCGCGTATAGACAAAACGGAGGCGCTCTTACTTGATGAGTTAGACCCTATTGAGTTGGTGGAAGATGGAGGCCCTTATCGCTTCCCGCTCGGACTTTTGCTGAATACCCCTACACAGCAAGGTGCATTTTCTGTCAATGTGAGCGGACCGATTCAGGTGAGCGTTGCGGGTGACACGCTCGAGATTGAACCCGACGCGGATGCGACTGGACAGGCGGTTCTATCGGTGGGCTTCTGTTTGCCAGACGGCCGTTGCGATTCGGCGGATTGGAAGGTGATTATACGTCCCCAGAATGATGCTCCGGAAATAATGCCGTTCTCTCCGCTCTCCATTTCGGTGGGATCACGCGTTGGCGTGCCCCTATCTACCATCGCTAGTGACGTGGATGATGCCCTCTCCGAACTACGCCTAGAGGAACGCCAAACTGCTTTTGTGCGTGTTTATGAAAGTGGGGGCGATGTGGTGGTTGAAGGGCTCGCTGAGGGCAGGGAAGAACTCGTACTCCGCGTAGTCGATCCACAAGGTGCGGTCGGCGAGGGGATATGGCCGATCCAAGTAGTTGTGCCGAGCGTGGGACCCGAGTGGCAGGACGCTCCCCCCTTAGAGCTCTCGGTTGGCGAGGCTCTGTTTGTGGATTTGGCATCCTATGTCATAGATGATGATACACCAGATACTGATTTGGCGTGGTCTCTGAGCGGAGAGGGCGTCGACATCGTTTGGCAAGAGGGGGCTAACGCTTCGATTTATTTGTCGAGTCCTCAGTCTGTGCAGGCCGTACTTTATTTGCAGGTACGAGATCCAGAAGGCAACGAAGCTGTTACAACGTGGCTCATCACGGTAGTTGATGCGGTGCTTGAAGAGGAAGACAGTGGTTGGATGACTGAGAATG
>CAXGPR010000117.1:0-9592 GCA_964011675.1 uncultured bacterium | reverse complement strand
CTGCGAGAGTAGCGCTAGGTGTGTTCGATTCGCACACGTTCCCGCCAATTTATAAAGTTAGGTTTATGGTGCATCTGAAATTGACTTTACAACCTAGTTAGGTTTTATCTATTGTTTACTAATAGACCACTTAAGGGAGAATTTAATGGATCCGAAAGATGTAGTAAAAAAAGGCTATGAGTTGTTCGGAGAAGGTAACATGGAAGCTTTTTTCAACGATGTCGTACATGATGACGTTACGTGGATTTTTCCCGGTGATAAGCATCCCATGTCCGGAGTTTTTCAGGGAAAAGAGCAAATGATGGGTAATATGGCCAAAATCCCAGGGCTTTTTAATAACTTTTCGGTTAAAATCGACTCGATGATAAGTGAAGAAAATAAAGTCTTTGTAAATGTAAGAGCTACAGCCGACGGCATGGACACAATATTTGGCCATTATTTTGAGATCTTAGATGGCAAGATGCATAAGTTCATAGCCTACGACGATACTTTAAGTTCCTTCAACGCATTAAAGTAACAGCTATAGCAATTACGATACTTGTTAAGTTCCATGGAAGTTTTCTTTGTATGTTAGAAGCGCGACAGTTTTAGTTGTGCGCTGTGGCCATTTTAGGCCAAAGTAGTCTCTATTAGGTGACTAGGGATTGAGAAATAAAACGACATACAGATAAAGCTGTAGCCTCTACATTCCGTCAATATCGCTGCTGTCATTCACTAAGCATGTACTACGCAGCATCGCTCACAAACGCCAGCAACTCCCTCGCTTCTTCCGACGCCTGTCGTAGGGCTACCTCTCTACGGATAGCAGTCAGCCCTCTGACGATCCGCTCATCGGTGAGTATAAACCGCATGTGATTGAGGTAGGTCTCTGCGGCGGCCACGTTACCCATCTGCGCCATCTGTGCTAACGACGATTTTGAACAAGCTATCATATACCTTTTCTTTATCGTCGCTAGTTTCTTGGGGCAGTTCTTTCTCCTGCGTTTCTGGGCTAAAGAATTTACGCATTTTTCTTTCCGGATAATGGGCCCTTTCCTTGGGAATATGAATGGGGCAAACCAAATGCTAATGCGCGCAAGGCGACAACCTAATTGCTATTACACATCACGGAGTGAAGAGATCACGTTAACAACGTTAACGGCTTGCCCGAAATTGCGGACGATGGAGGCGCGGCTCTCTGGGATTGAACACTGAGCCAGAAAAGGTTTAAGTGATGAAAGCGAACAAGACCGACGATGGAGAAAAAGAGATGGATATGTTCAGAGAAGAAGTCACCATCACCCTCAACCCTTTCTACTGCTGTGGCAGCGGTTGTTGCGGCCCTCTCCCTGGGTATTCTTTTATTTGCCCTCACTGTAAGCGCGATGTTCAATGCAGAACTGGCTACCCATTAAAAGTCGGCCAACGTCTAAACTGCAGGCTCTGTAAGGGCGAAATCACAGCAGTTAAACAAATTGCTGAATTTATTTTTGAATTTGAATACGATCGTGTTGCTTCTGCCGTTTGAGTCGGAAAGGGTTTAACCGTTGAAAGTGAACAAGACCGCCGTAGTTGTTTCTATAGTAGTCAGCTTGGGTATGTTTTTTTTCTGTACGCCGTTTGTTCATCCTGCAGCTCGAGAAGAATTCGGAATCGGAGTATTTATTCTTTTCCTTATCCTTTTTCACGTAAGACCGAAGCTGATGGGTAACCTGCACAAGCCTGACGAAGGAGAAAAGGAAGAAGACACCTGACCGCTTTAGGCCACGGTAGCGATGTTGCGTTGACCAGTTTAAGCCAAATGGCGGCAGCAGGGGTGTCCTAAATCAGGCTCTCCTAAACTTATGTGAGTCAGATGACTGTCGAATCCAATACCTTGAGCGTAATATGTACGTGCAGCTGATGAATCTGATCGCAAGAATTTTCGGCAGACCTGTCCATTTGAACATGAGTAAGCAGATAGGTCCTGCGAGCGAGGATGATATCAAACAGGCCCTTGAAAGCATAGATGCGATTATCGCGACTATGTCCGAGACAGATAACTGGAGAGTAGTTTTCCTTCGAATGCGATCGTATATCGTCGATCATCCAAACTCCTACGGTATGAGCATGGCCAGAGATTCGTGGGAGTCTATGCAAGGCGGTTACGGTAGCTGGTCTGACTACTACATACCACATGATGACTTCGAAATTCAGAAGAGGCTGAACGAAGATCTACAGTCATACTGTTCAGCACTAGTATCTGCCTTGTCGGATTACTCTGACGGGTGATAGGTCATCCGCTCCATGAGTTATCGTAGAACAAATTTATCCTAAAAACGAATTCTCAGAAGATAGAGATTAGACAGAAGCCTATGTGCTAATCGCTTAATCGGCGCTGCGGATCGTAGCCAAAATCCCGCTGTGCAGAGGCGATAGAAAGCAGCGCGGAGCGACCTGGTAGCGGCTCGGTGCACTTAAGATCTGGGCGAAATCGAGCCACTAATTCTGCACTCGGTTCTGGACATCGCGTATCAGCTGCGCCGAGCGTATAGACGCCGTAGCCGGGCAGCTGCGGTGCCTCCAGTGCTTGGCGAATACCCCGAGCAACATCTTCGACGTGAACCCATTGGTAGAGATCGTCGGACCATGCGCCGGTTGGTTCCAGGCCAGCAGCGCGCACTTGATTGTAGCGTTCTGTAAACCAGACCCCGGCGAAGCGGAAAGCGACCGCAGTTATGTCATAGGCGCGGTGATAAGCAGCACAGGTTTCTTCATTGACTAACTTGCTCAGACTATAGGGGTCTTCGGGGACCGGGACGAAGCGTTCATCGAGTGGTAAACTGGTATAGGGCGATGGCTTACCGCTTAGCCGCCAGAAAAAAGTGCCAAAAGCGTTGATGCTCGAAGCGCAAAAAAATCGCTTTACGCCGGCACGGTGCGCGGTATCTATGGCCACGAAAGTGCCCAGAGCATTGCTGGTGAAAGTCGCTACTCCAATCTCGGGTAAACCGCGAGGTTCACCCGCCAAGTGAACTACCGCATCTATGCCATCGCACGCTTCCAACATCGCCTTTTCATCGGTGATTTCGGCCTGTACACATGGCCAATCGGTCATAAGCGGAATCGCCGCGCGTTCGGTACCGCGAAAGACCGTTGCATCCTCTGGACGGACCCGGTCAAGTAAGCGCAGTTGGTGGCCGCGTATTTCGAGCTCCGTAATGAGCTGGCGACCAATAAAGCCGCAGGCACCGGTGATTAGCACATTCATGCGATTAAACGTATTCATTTTTATCTCCAATCAAATACTCTTGGGAATGTCTGTGTACTGGAGCAGCATTACAATCCAATGCGAGAAGCAGAGAAGTAAGAAAGCGTTTCAAGGCACGTGTCTATCAGTTGCGCTTCCCGAAAAAGGTCTAGCGTATTGAAGAAGGATTTTACTGTCATGCTAGCCTTAATTCTTTTCTTCAACTAATGAGGATTATGGCTCAATATTACACACCATTAGAAAGTCCATCAATGTATTCTAAGACGTAATCTTACCGCGCCTGTCCTACATAGGGTGCAGATTTGGCGTGTATCACCTCGCATAATCGAATTGCTAGGCACGTTTCACGCAGCAGTCGCTCACAAACGCCAGCACCTCTCTTGCCTGCTTGACTCCAGTTCATACCGCCCAAGAGTAGAATTTTCTTCAAAACTGAATATGTTGTCGATTTAATTTTCTAATCTCATGTCCCAATAACATTACAATTAGGGCCATAATTTTTTTATAGCTTTCTCCGTATCGTATTTTAGTGAACGTGAGATTTTTTTCTTACGGTAGATCTGACTCCGTTGGAATATGGGAGGGCAACTATGCAGATTTCGGCGTTTGTGGGTTTGTCAATTGGCGTGCTAGTCGTTGGATATGTAGCGGGTGATGTGTTGCCTGATCTATACGATCTTACAATGATTTTTTTAGTTGTAGCGGGTGGGATTGCGGCTACATTGGTCTCGGATGGTCTACGGCCCATGTTAGGGGCGATCGGAGCAGCGCGCTATGTTTTTGCAGCAGGCGGGGACCAGCCGAGAAAACTGATCGGTCGAGTGGTTACTTATGCAAAAACAGCTCGTAACGAAGGCGTTCTTAGTCTGGAACATCATGCAAGTTCAGAGCCAAATCCTTTTTTGCAGTCGGGGATACAATTAACCATTGATGGTACTGAGCGACCCTTGATCATGGATATCCTGGAGACGGAGTTGAATTTTAGTATAGAAAGAAACGTCAATGATGAACGAGTGTTGGAGCGCTTGGGACTACACTGGGCGTCCTTTGGGGGGATAGGTTGTCTGCTGGCCTTGGTTCAGGGTGGGGGTATGGTGGCAGCTGGGTTGCCGCTATTATACGGGGTGCTGCTTTACGTTTTGTTCGGCGGGGCTTTTGCACGAAAACTAGCCCGGCATTATGCTGAGCAACGACTTCTTTTCCAGATGAGTATCGAAGGTGTTATGGCGATTCAGGCTGGCGATTCCCCGCAGATTATTCGGCATAAGCTCGCGGTTTTCGTTGCGCCTAAGGATCGGCCGACAGTCAATGAAATTGAAATGACGGAGCCATTGCCACGGGATACACCGGTCACTCCCGACATTACTAGCGAAGAAGTTGAGGGTTATGTCGAGCGGGGCCGTGAGCGGATTATAGGGGCCGTACGTGAGGCGATTGATCAGAGTGATAGAGACCTAGAAGAATGCAAAGAGGTCATGGCATTTCTCAATCGTGTGGAACAGGGTGAATTTAGCACGATGTCTTTGCTAGTCACTTTAGGGCCTGAGTTGCACCAGGTAGCGATGGAAGCTTTACAACATTCGGCAGAGCCTCAAACTACATTGATCGATGGGGAGATGCTTGAACATGTGTTGGTCAAACGCGAATTGGATTTCGAGAGCCTGAATGAATTGGAGGATAGGCAGATCCAGATGCTGCTGCCCGAGATTGACTACCGCGACGCGCTTACAGCGCTGAAGGGAGCGAGCACAGCGGTACGGGATAAGATTTTGAGCAATATGTCAGAAAGAGTGCGCGGTGCTATTACCGAGGAGTTGAGTTTTGTACACTTTAGTCCACACGATGTTCTTGGTGCTCAAACGCGAATTGTGCGAGAGTTACACCGAATACTCGGAAGCGTTCCAAAAGAGTGAGACAGATTTAGCCAGAACGGTACACAGTCGCTCAAGCGACTTTGACAAATAGAAGCACTTCAAAAAATTGATGAACACATTGTCGGTTTAATCGGCCAGAGATTTAAGCAAGCCGTCAACTTAATCGGTTTTTTCTCGCCAAGCAGGTTGGGTAATGTGCAGAAGATAAGCATGCTCCGGCACGACGATTACACTCTGAGTACCCTTTTCAATGTAGCCCAGATCGCCGCGTTCAAAAGTGAGCGGATCTTCTCCAACAACGTGCACTTCGAGCATACCTTCAATCATAAAAAAGACCTCATCGTAAGTGAAAGTCCATTCTAATCGGCTGGGTTTGGTATACTCAGTAAAGCCGGCCGACAAATTATCTTCTTTCCCTATTATGGGGTCGGATACCTGAACAGTTGCTCCAGCAACGTCAAACGATTTCAAATCTCTCTGGTAGCTTTTAATGATTTTTATCATGTTGCACGTCCATAAATTCGGTTAGCGACAATTTTTCCAGCACGCAGTTGACAGACGTGCACTTCGGCACTTTTCTTGTCTTCGCCAACTAGCCACTCTACTGCCACCATGTCTCCTTGAGCAATGACATTCGTGATTTCTCCTTGCAATCCAGGTACTTCATCGTAGAGGCATCCCTGCCAGAGATTAACGATCGCGTCTCTGCCTCGCATGGGTTCGGGCGTTCCCTCCAACACCGCGTCTTCTGCATACAGATTTCGCAAGCATTCCCAGTCTTTGCGTAGCGCAGATTCAATGGATTCGCGGGCGATATCGGCATTTCGATTAGTGGACAAGGTCATTCCTTTCTTTAAAGCAAAATCGATTGTCGATGAATCATAGAAAGAATTGAGATTAGGTCAAACAAACAGAGCATCAATTTACTTTAGAATATGACGGGTTTAAGCAACGTGACCCATCTAGCAATGGCCTAAACCTGTTTGGTCATACAGTCGAGTTGTCTCATCTATGTATCCCAGTCCTTGATTGTTATTTCCATAAAAAAAGAAAGACTGTAGATTTCAGAACTTATTAGAAACGTTTGCAAAAAGCGAGATAAGTTGGCTTGTTATTTTCGTCCTTTTCACACCGACGCATATGGGGCAATTTTAAATAAGAAGACGTAAGCAGCTTGTATGATGTTATCTACGACTATACGCATTCCGTATGTAATTGCGTTTTGTGTTTTGTCATCTAAAAAGGAGAGTGTCGCGTGAGCGAAATCGAGCAATCAGGCACACAGGTATTCTCGGAGGCAGAAATGGCGGCGTGGCGAGAACAGGGCTGGATTGTCCTGAAAGAGGCTGTGTCTCCCGAACAGTGCGCGCTGCTCGTCGATGCAATCTTTCGCCAGCTGCGCCAAGACCCAGACGACCCCGCCACCTGGTACCCGCGTGCATACCCTCAGCCCCACGGTCGGTCCGATCATCATGACGGCTTTTTGAACTTCGACTCTACGCCCGAGTTTGTGGCTACTCGAGCTCTGCAATGGCAGATCTGCCAGGATGAGCGGATATACCACGCGCATGTGCAGCTGTTGGGGGAGCATCGGCTGACTATGGGGATGCAGGTGGGGCGAGCGTATATGAAACCGCCGTATATCGGAGGCGATACGCTCGGCGTGGAGATGAGCGGACCGCTGGAGCTGCCAGACGAGAATATCTTTCACCGGCGTGGAGGAGACATAAAGGTGCCGGGGGGGGATATGGCCCTGCATTTTGACACGAGCTTGGACGATATCCGCCGAGGCGAGATTAGTCGCACGAACATACTGCAGGGTACCATCTCGCTCACCGATACCCCCGGTGACGCAGGCGGTACTTGTTTGTTGCCCGGATTTCACCACGAGCTTCTCGAGTGGGTGCAGGGCTTCCCTCCGTTGGAACCGGATGCGGACACTTGGTCAAACGATGGCAGCAAAGGCGGTTGGCCTGGGCGAAACGCGAGCACGGCCTGGCCTCACGCGTTCGATGCTGAAGGTATGCCGCTGCCTTTATCGCAGCTGGACCAGCTGCGCGAGGAACGGATCGCAGCGGGGCGCGTGAAACCGGATTGGCGTGGCAACTTGCATCATCCTGACTTGGAGCCATTCCAGGACCGAATGCGCTCCATCCCAACTCAGTGCGGAGACTTACTCATTTGGCATCGGGCATGCCCGCACGGCAATGGCTACAATCTGACCAAGCAGCCGCGCATGGCGCAGTTTGTGGAATTTTCTGTGCCAGGTGAGGGGCAGCCGACGGAAGAAGAGATGGCTGCGCGGGCCAAAGCGTGGGAAGAGGCTGGGGCGCCACCTATGAGCGACCTGAATCGCAAGATCGCTGGGATTGAGCCTTGGGATTGATGGATGCTGCGAGCGGTGTATGTCGGAGCTAGCAACGACGCAGTTGACCAAAATAGTGCTTAATAGGGTTACATCTAATATGATGGGAGCACGCATATAACTGTTAGCAGGGCAAGGGAAGAGTTTACGATTTACAATAGGAGGCAAAGCTCAGTGGATCTAGAACAGAGGTTCGAGCAGTTAGAGAACAAGACACGACGATTGCAGATGGCCGTGGTCGTATTAGCCACGGCGTTGTGTGGCATAGTTAGTATGGCGGCTACAGGCGAGAAACGCGGCGACTTTGACGTAGTGACAGCGAGGTATATCAACGTAAAGAATGAAGCGGGTGATTACGTTGTCCGTCTGAGAGCCAACCCCGAGGGTGACGGCGAGATCTCAACCCATTCGGATAAGGGCAACGACTTGGTGGTGCTGACTGCGACAGTGGATGGCAACGGCAAGCTCACGACCTATCACCCCGACGGCAAAACGCTGGTTAAACTGACCGGGACAGCGCGGGGCGGCATAGTCAAGACCTATCAGCCTAACGGTAAAGAGCTGGTGAGTGTGAGTACGTCCGACAATGGCGGCTTGATCACGGTTTATGATAAGTCGGGGAAAGGCATCGAAAATACTTGGCCTACGACTACGGAAATGGCTAGGTAAATAAATGTGTTGTTGATTTAATCGGCTACTATATGCATCTATTATTTAATTGAGTGAATATTTGTAAGAGTACTCATTCTATTCCCTTATCGGAGGCAATCTTGGACAAGGGCAAACGGACCGGATTGAAGTTGGATGCGAGGGTTTCTGTGGAAGCGAACAGGGCAAGGCAGAGAAAAGAAAAAGAAACGCTTTGTCCCGCCTGTGGCATAGCTCCTTTAGATCAATGGTCTTGCAAACTCGTCTGCCATGTGTGCGGGTTGAGGTTTACTTGTGATGAGTGAGACGAGTTACACATGCTAAAAGAGAGAAAACAAACCTAATATAAAACAAGTACTTGCATCAACCTCTATAGAAGATCAATGAGTTTAACAAGGTAGTGTGATGAGAGCTCAAGATACTCTCTTTTAAAACGAAGAGATCATGCTGTTGGCTTTACAAACCAGAAAGGCATAGTCTGTCGGCACCACGCTGGTCGTTGAAGAACCATATCGCATAGCTACACAGCTGCGCAAGCGCCATACCCTCAATGAACAGAAGTTAACTTTTAATTGCCTGACAGAAGTTTGGTTTTCCTCTCCGGCGTCATCGTAAAAAATTTTATCCCGAAACAGTTTTTTTGTTTGTTAAAGCTGTATGGACGCCGCATTGTTTTCTCATTGTTGATAAATATTTTAAGTCGAATATAAAAGCCGTCTTTTGTGGCATGCTCCCGCTTGCCACTATGCGTAAAAGGTGTTTTCTCGACGTAGGTGCTCAAAATCTGTATCCACGTAGCCAAGTATATTTTACGTTCTTTTCTAGTGCTGTTTCAACAAGCTTGTCTTGGCTTATAACTTCAATAGTTGAATGCACTATTTTATCCCCGTAATCTTTAATAAGAAGATTCTCTATCATTCTCCACTTATACGTAGTACTGAGCACTACTATCCCATGATTGTGATTATCTTCAGCACTCCCATTTGCTTCATAAGTAGAGTAGTATTTAGGGTTGTTTAGATTGTCTTCGGACGCGTACACGACCCATGTCCCAACAATGGTTTTGGATCGAGGGTTATCAGAACTTCCTGTGGTATTTAGCTTTTCAGAGCAACCTACTAACAATACCAAGGCCAGTACTGATAAAACAGGCTTTAACTTCTTCATATGAGATCTCCGTATGTTAATCGACGTTGCAGCAAAGGCTTGTGTACGCTTTTTCTGAGTGACAATGAATAGAATGTTCTTCTGAAATAAATAGGGTCTATGTCTTCTATGTCCACGATTCTTCGTTTCCTCGTCAGGGCATGTTAACGAGCATGTATAACCTTTTAATTTGCTCTGACCTAGAATATCGGTGCTAAATAGGCGTAACTAGATTGCATTTATGATTATGAAAAATAGAGAGTAATTTCATTTTGAGTAAAGCTAGAATAAAGCGAAGACGAACGTCATGGTCTGATTGTGCTCTATGAT
>CAXGPR010000116.1:0-9615 GCA_964011675.1 uncultured bacterium | reverse complement strand
TATCTCACAACAATTACTGTCTGGTCATCGGTTTGCTCTATAACTCCTGAGTGTTGATCAACTTTCTCGAATATTTTCTGAACTACTTCGTCTCCTGAATCAGAACTTTGTATAGATTTCTTCACACAACTCATTGTTTCATCATACCCTAAAATATCTTGCATTTCGTTTTCTGCTTCTATTATACCGTCTGAACAAAAAACAAGTGAATCGCCAATTTCCAACTGCAATTCTACCAGTTCATATTTCGAATTAAGCATAGCTCCAAGGGGTAGAGCATCAATACGTATTTCTTTTAGTTCTTCTGTAGAATCCTGATAGTAATACGGATACGGGCATCCGGCATTCATCAGTTGGACTTTTCCTGTTAATATGTCTACTTCAACAAACGAAAAGCATACAAATTTACGCTTATCGAGATTACGGCAAAGCGACTTGTTCAAATTCTGGAATAGCTTTTCGCCTCTTACATCAAGTTCCATCTGACTGTCTAGTATACCACTAAATAATGCGTTGGGTATTGCGGCTTCCATACCATGTCCAGTTACGTCTGCCATAACTACAGCAAAACGATTATTGGAAAGGTTAAAATATTGGTAAAAATCTCCGCCCACTTCTGTAGCAGGTCGACAGCGGCCAGATACATCATAACCCTTAATATCTGGGCTACAAGCAGGCATCAAAGACATTTGCATTTTTCTTGCAGTCTCTAACTCTTCGCTTAGTTCTTGTAGCAATAACTCCTTCGCCTGATCTCTTTCTGTTTCAGCTTTTCGTAACTCCTGCTTACGCTTAACTAGAGAGTTACCCGATACTCCTAAGGCGACCACAGCAAAAAACAAGAAACCCATATAAAATATCTTTGTATATGGAGGTTTTACAGAAACATTAATCGTCGCTGGGATTGCAGAGTAATTCAAGTCACGATCAATTGCTTTTACTTCGAAGATAAAGTCTCCGATCGACAAATCGGTCAATTCAACAAAATCATTCTCTATTACGTTCCAAGGCATCTGGGCATCATTCGCACTACGATAGCGGTATGCATACTTCATATGCTCGGCGCGTGTCTTGAATCCTGCACCTTTAAATTTTACCGATATAAACTCTTGAGAAGATGGCAGACTTACAATTTCAGATCCATCGTAAAGTTGATCTGCCACAACTTCAACTATGCTGACCGATGGAGATTCTTTGCTTGGTGAGTAGACACTTAAACCATTGTTGGTTGCAATCCAAATATCACCATTATTGTCTCCTAATACTCGATTAACTGTATTGCTTGATAGGCCGTCTGCAACTGACAAGGTTTGTAACGCTTCCCCGTCAAAAACTGCAACACCTCCACCGCCGCTTGAAATCCACAGTCGTCCTCTACTATCTTCAGCAAGCGACGTTATGTATAAAGGAATTCCCATAGAAACAGGAAAATGAGTAAAGGCTCCATTATTGAACTTAAAAATACCTTCTTTAACAGTACCAAACCATATTGAATTGTCGCTGTGTTGTAGGGCATACGTAGGAGTACTCTTAGGCGAATTATCTATATAATCAAAGCTTTTCCACTTATCACCATCCCACCGAACTAAAAAATTACCGAGCCTTTCTAACAAAGAACTAAACCAAAAGTATCCGTCTCTATCTTCTAAAAAACCCGGCAGTGGACCAAATAATTCACCTTCGAAAAAACCGTTAGAAGTAAAACGTTTCCAGTCACCTGAATGGTCGTTGATGTGAAGACCAAACTGACTTCTATGCCATATCCTTCCACTTTTGTCGGCACTGATTCGAGTAGAGCTAACCCATTGATCAGACCCGCCAAAGGAGCTAGATTCTTGCCACTCTTTATTCTTCAGAAAATAAGTTTTTCCTTTGCATGCAATCCAAGTTTTATCGTCATGGATGAGTAAACTTACTATATCATCTTTGCTTTCATAAGAATGAAAAGATTCGGTATTTGCTCTGTATTCTGTCAATTTGTTCTCCGAGCCAAACCAAATATTTCCCGACAAACTACGCTCTAAAAATTGTGTGTTTTCTCGTAATGGAACATTGTCTACTTCTATATATTTAAACTTATCCTTATCATATCTACTTAGTCCTTCATTTGTTCCAACCCATACTATTCCATCTACATCCTCGTATATTTTTCTTACTTCACCAAAGTCGCCTAAACGAGTAAACATTTTTGACTTACGCTTATCGAATTGGTATAAACCGCTTTCTGTGCCAACCCACATAACGTTATCTTGATCAATTTCTAACGTATTTATACCTAATTGTTCGAGACCATACTCTTTCCCCCAGTAATTTATCTCATTTTTTTCTAAGCTAAACAAACCTTTGTCGGTACCAATCCACATGTTTCCTGACCGGTCTTCTTTTAACACCTTAATTTCTTTTTTCATCAAACCATTTGGAGCAGAATAATTCCGAATTCTTTTACCATCATAAATGCTCAAACCAGATAATGTTCCAAAGTATGTATTCCCGGAACGATCGGTAGCGATAGAAGATATGCTATTACTGAGTAATCCATCCTCTACACTTAAAAATTTCACTAGACCGTCGTTATAATTCAAGATTCCACGGGAAGAACCGATCCATATAGAACCGTCTTTCCCCTTAGCAAAAGCAGTAGTAAACGATCGAGATACCTCTTCGGGAAACGATATAAGATTCCAGACATCATTAGCAAAGTATCCGAGAGGAAAATATGTGGTTCCTTGCAAATCTGTTTGCACTCCTGAGAACCAAGGAACGCCGTCATCGTCAACAACCGCATTTACACGCATATTTTTTTCTTCGACAAAGACCTTACCAAAATATTCTCCGTCAAATATTGTAAGCGAATTTGCTACTGGACTTTCACGAGCACCAGTACTTAACCATAATTTTCCATCTTTACCTTGTATTATATCCCAAATTGCTGGCTCTGTTAAGCCGTCTGGCAAACCATACGACCACCATTTCTCTGTCTGGTTACCGGTGCCAACTGTATTTTTCTGAACCGAATATTTATGAACAAAACTTTCTGAAGACATGTGTTCTTTTTTAGGAGCAACCGGAGCATGGTAAATATTTAACAACGATGCTGAATTGATATTTATCTCTTTCAATACAACACTCGCAAAATAATTCCATTGCTTATCAGTTTCTACGGCTATTTCCCCTCTCAAGAAAGATTCAGTATTAGAAGTAGAAAAGAAATGTGACTCTTTTTTATGTTCATTCGATTGATCAATTGTCCATTGTATGAATCCATTTTTCTTTAGAATTGGTATAGCAACAGTTGAGTAGAAATCTTTTAATGAATCACTCATTACACTTGGCAAATTAAGTTGTGCTATAACTGGAACGACATTGAAATCTAAATCATCTATTATTTTGTCTTGTCGTACCCTCACTTCAATCGTCTGATAACCTACACTTATTTTGTATTCGTCCGGCGGTACTGCAACTTCAAAATTACCATTTTCATTCACTGAAAAACTTCGTGTAAATTTTCCATCTAGCGACTTGACGTTTATTTGTCCATTTGTCCAAGGTAATGAATTATCACCATAAGTAACTTTACCACGAATTGTTCCCAAATTTTTTATAGAATATTTAGGAATATTAGAGCTGTCATCCACAAGTCTCAACAAGGACCAGCTTTCGTCGTTGTCACCGTCACCTCCATACATCAGCTGTGATAATTGAGAGGGCCTTAGTCCATCAACATCTGTAATCAATAAAGAGAAACCCATTGATTTTCCATCAAACGGTTCTTTCCAATCAGGAGTGAATTCTGATAAAACTTTCATAGGAATCGCCACTTCTAAACTATAATTTCCATCATTACCCTGAACGACAGCTGACTTTACAGAAGAATGCATAGGAACCTCTCGTTGCCCGTTTTCATCACCATAACGCCACCAATTTGGAACATTATTATCAGCGGTGAAAGAAAACGAATGGTCACCGACATTCCACTCAAAACCATCTTTATCCCCCGCTACATCAAGAAAGAGAGAGACTGCGTCTTTTAGAAACCACACCGAATTGTCAGATTTTTCGTTCAAATCTCTTACATTGTCAATTACTTCTACTGCCATATACAGAAAATTGTTATCCCACTGCAATGAGAAAAAAGCAGATAAGTCTGCATGGGTTAAAGCAGTACCCTTTGGCTCAGATTCTCCGTCATCCTTTAAAAGAAAGTAGGAAAATTGACCTGTTACATAGGGTGCACCGTCCGCAATAATATGCCATTGAGTTCCTTCCCAATCATCCAAGTAGCCATCAATAGTTTTTTCCATAGGCGACTTTATGGCATCTATAGCACCATACGGTCTGTCTTCAGCATGCACAAAACTCGTCAGACCGATTATCAAGACCATAAATATTCTCAATTTTATGCCTCCTTTATACATCTAATGCTCGCCTCTAAATTGTAAATAATCTATTCACTAACAACTAACTAGTCTTCAAAAAAACCATGTTTTACGTGATGAAGGTCACAGACAGTAAAGAAAGTAAATGCTATTTTTTTAGCATGGAGAATGGGTATATGGACGCTCCATGTGTGGAATGCCAAGGTAGCGATTCATCGTAAACTCTCACCTTGTCTCATAAAGGGACAAAAATCGTTACCTTGGCATTTACTTTTTATCTTTTTTATAAAATTTTTATTCATTACTGAATAAAATTAATAAACTTACGAAATTGATACCCCCTTTAAATCAATACCTACCTTGATTTGATTTTAACAAAAAAAGGCCCACTACTATTCACAGTAGAAGGCCTTAAGTATTCTGAATAAAATGCTGTTACCTATCTGTTACTCTACATACGTAACCTATTGTTTTTTATAGTATGATACGGGTATTGAAAATCTCTGTGTCCCCAGTTCAATTCTAGGAGTAGGAACCACTTTTACAACAAAATAAACAGGGACTTAGTATGTTGACCAAAACTAAATTGAATATCCTGGACAAAAGAACAGTCCATTTTTTTCGCCCGGCCTTAATGCATTTATTATGTTTCGAACTCAACTATACGAGCTTTAACACTTTCATGGTTAATATATTTAGCTTGGTGCGAAACAATGGTGAGTAATCGTTTGGCGACAAAGATTCCGCCAATCAAAGACCCTATAAACGCCGATAAAATAGTAACTGCAAATAATGGTATTTGAGCATTAATCGTCATGAAGATTACAAGAGCTAGTAGACCCAAAAAAGCTATTTGTCCTATCTTACAAAGTGATTTAAATAATACAGATTCACCAACAGGCGATTCCATCTGCTTTAGCTGAGATATTTCAATATTCTTATCCATAATGTTCTCCACAGAAACGAAAATAGTGACTTTACCGCAAAAAATGGAACATATCCAATTGCCTTAGTTGGCATGAAATATCATTGACTCATCGCGCTTTATATACCCGATTGTCAAAGCAGATTCCGGTGTTTCCAATTCAATTCCGGTAGGGACCACTATCAAATTATAAACAGAAACTTGATGCGCACAAACATTGAGTCAGTCCCTGTTCTTTATTCCTTTCACCCAAACAGGTTCTGCCTACGGCGCGACGCGTATGAGTAATACCTGCTTGTGTCAGATTAATTATTTTTATCTATTATTTATCCTCTCCCTTCCGTCCTATACACATACTCAGGTAAAGATCATGTCAAAAGATAAACGCATCCTACTAACAGGAGCTGCTGGCATTATTGGAAAGACGCTGTCCGAATCGTGGGAGACACAAGAACGGTACGAACTGACGCTCTGCGACCTTCGCCTGCCAGACAGCCAACACTCGCGCAGCACGGTCGCCGACGTCCGAAATTACCAGCAGATGCGTATGCTGTGCCAAGAGCAGGACGTGCTTGTTCATCTCGCATATGTGCCGCAAAAACACTTGGGCAAAGAAATCGGAGAAATAACCGACATCGGCGCTTCGATGCTTTTGTTTGAGGCCGCCCGCGAGGCGGGCATTAGCACAATCATCTTAGCGAGCACCAACCACGTGACCGGCGTCAACGAACGTCGTGTCCCGGCGCGCCTGTCAACGGGCGATCAGTTCCTACCTGACGGCTGGTATGGTGCAATGAAAGGCATGGCGGAAATAGCGGGCCGACACTTGGTAGAGAACTGTGCAATGCGCTTCATCTCAATTCGCATTGGATCTTTTACCGGCCGCGATCGAGCCGATAGTCTGCGCACCTGCAGTACGTTACTTACGCCGCGCGACTGCATTCAACTCTTTACGCTTGCAGTTGACTACGAGGGGCCGGAGCGCTATCTGGTGACTTATGGCACCTCCGGCAACTACGGCACGCACCATCCGGGATTTTTGGATATCAGCGCTGCCGTGGACGTATTGGGCTACCAGCCACAGGACAACGCGCTGCGCGATTTTGGTGCAGATCAACTCCCAAAAATGACTGAAAAAAACTAGTCCATTGCTCAGTCTCTGTAGGGATCAAATTCACTGTCTCCTGCCATACATACTCCAATTGGCATCAACGTGTGTTCGATCTGCAGGCTGCTAGCGTGATATCCCAAGACGTCTTTTAATCGCTTGTAAACATGTGGGCTTTCGTCTGTGCCCGCACCACGCAGTTCTACGTCGTTAAATGTGCAGATCCATTCCAGCATCATTTCACGCGAAATGCTTCCCTCTGTTCGCTGAACAAGCTTCCCCTTTTTCCAACGCCGCTTGCCAGCCGCGGCAGTCCGCGACATGACCCGGCCCGCGCCGTGTACTGTCGAGTAAAGGCTAGCGTTGGATTCTTCAGATACCCTGCCGCGTATAATCACCGATATATCTCCCATAGATCCGCCAATAAAGCTGCGCTGGCCGGGAAAACACGGCGTGGCTCCCTTGCGTACGACCCATAAATTTCGACTGTCGTGCCGCTCGTTCCAGGCAAAATTGTGATGGTTATGTACGCTGTCTATCGCGTGCGCTCCCAAGATTTCGGCAACTTTTGCACAAACCCAATCGCGTCCAGCATAAGCATAGCGACCCGCTAAGTGCATACACGCCAGGTATTGTTCACCCAAATCTGAGTCCACTCGAAAGCACACTGGCTCTACCATCATACCGTCGTGCCCCCCACCAACGCGTATGAAGTGGGATGCTAGCTTGTGACCCAACCCGCGTGAACCAAAGTGTACTCCACACCATACGCGCTCCTGTTCATCGACAAATAAATCGACGTAGTGATTGCCCGATCCCACGGTGCCCAACTGCCGACGCGCTAAATCTTTAAGATCTGCCGCCACCTCTATATTCCATGCTGGATCATCACAAAAAAGATCAGCCTCGACCCGTTCCTGATTTGAACGCCCCATACCAAAAGAGATATGCCGCTGTATATCATCCATGATACATGAGATATTTTTTTGCACCTCACGTGCATCTGCATCGAGCAAAACAGCCTTATTGCCGCATGCAATATCAAAACCCACGCCGGATGGAGAGATCTCTTCTTCGTAGGCAACTACGCCCCCGATGGGCACTGCATAGCCCAAGTGATGATC
Organism: uncultured bacterium; assembly: GCA_964011675.1. GTDB lineage: Bacteria > Latescibacterota > UBA2968 > UBA8231 > UBA8231. Next base: position 2,082 of record CAXGPR010000116.1, on the reverse strand, counting down.
AGCCATCAGCGCAACCCGAAACGCCGAACGGGCACAAGTCTTCATTTGCTCGACAGCCCCTTGATCTGGAACGCCCCACACCGGTATACGCCCTACCCTCTTATAGGTCATCACGCACTGTCTACAGACCGGCCTGGCACGCCATTAAAATAGCGTGCCAGCAGTGCTTCGGGAGGCCAAGCACTCAGCGTATCCAGTGTTTGGCGCCATGCAAATTTGTCCAAGAGCAATTCCATCTCCTCGCGACGCTTACGCGGAGCAGGACGCAGCGGTGCGTTGGCAAACGCACAGACGAGCTGTGCGTTAATCGCGGCACACTCCGTTAACCCCGCAACGTATACTTTGTCAGCCGTATCGGCCGGCGTATGCACGTACCGACCCGCGTTGGGATCAACTTGATCACAGCCAATGGCAGCGGTTGGCACGCCGTGCGCCCAAAATGGAAAGTGGTCCGAAGCCCAACCGGGATTCCCAACTTCAACGTCCAGAGGTGATTCAATTCCGTCAACGCGTGCCCGCTGAGCAACGCCGCTAAGTAACGGACGAACGCCTTCAAACCCCGCGCTGATCAAGCGGATAGGGCGACCACCAACGTCGTTATTAATCATCAAAACGGCGTGATCGAGTTCATTCACATGTTGATGGACGTAGGCCCAAGAACCCACTAGCCCCAGTTCCTCAACGCCAAAAAATATGAAACGCACCCCTCGCCGCAGATGTTCTTTGTGCTGAGCCAAACCACGTGCGGCCTCTAGGACAGCCACTACGCCGGTTCCATTATCAACTGCCCCGCTGCCCACGTGCCACGAATCATAGTGTCCTCCAAGGGCAACGTACTCCTGTTCAATTTCTCTGCCTCGTATCAGTCCGACTACGTTCCACGAAGTCTGCCACTCGATTACACTCTCAAGAGAGAGCCGCAGCCGCACCGAGCCCTTCCGCTTGGCCAAACGCTGTAAATAATCAGCATCCTCGCGGCTTATAGACGCCGTGGGAATATCTCCAATTCGGTTGAATGCACAGGTACGAGCCGGCTGTAACCCACCAGCCACGCTGCGCGCCTCGAGGAGCGCTACGGCACCTGCAGCAGCCGCAATTGGCATTTTCACCTGACGAGGAACAGGGTGATACGGGGCAACGACCATTTTCCCCCTAAGCTCTTCCCGCCGCGCTTCAACCTCTTCCAGGTCGCACTTTTTTAAGAAAACAAGCTCTGCTTCGAGTCTGTCTGCAGCGGGAGACAGTCCTGCGCAACAGCACAGAATATCGCGATGCACGGGGTCGACTACTCGTAGCTCTTCTCCTTTACACTCCCAACCCAGATGGGGAAACGGCTCCACGTTGACTTCGTCTACCCCGTAGAGACCGAGCGTTTCAGCGATAAAATCTCGTGCTGCTACCTCGCCACAACTGCCAGCTAGCCGACTGCCGATATCATCGGTGAGCACTTGCATATTTTCCCACGCCTGGGACGCAGAAAAAATTTCATTTACCACACGCTGATCTATTTCACTATTCATATATCGCGTTCCGCAGAGAAAAATTTGACATTCTACTATATTTAAAGGTATATAGTACATACCAAAAAGAAATGTGCGTTGCGATGCTACGTCCGACTGACTTACAAGATAACTTCTCAAAGGCCCCGATGGCGGCTCGAGAACAACACGTGCAGCAAACGCGACCGGACCAGGCGCAGCACAATATAGCTCGTCAGCAAGACCAAGAACGCGTTCTTGATAACAGCCGCATAAGCCCCAAAGAAAATGCTGAACCGAGTGAAAATCGCGTTGACGACAGACAAGGAAGTCAGGGCAACTCCAAACGTAAACCTAGGCGACCCCCACCTTCTGTAAAAGAGGGCGGAAGCGAAGAAGCAAAACCCCAGCTCGATTTAAACAAAGCTCAGTTAATTGATATCATAGTATGAGAAGAGCCCCGGCATATAAATGCCGGGGCTCTTCTCATACTATGATATCAATTAACTATTTAAAAGACTCATCATCTTCATCATCTTCATCATCTTCATCATCCTCATCATCCTCATCATCCTCATCATCCTCATCATCCTCATCATCCTCA
>CAXGPR010000115.1:0-9754 GCA_964011675.1 uncultured bacterium | reverse complement strand
GATACTTTGTGCGCCCCCTTGGGCCAAACGCCTTGCTGCAGCGTGCGCACAGCCTGGCCTAACGCATCATAGATGACCAGTTGGATGGCTCCTCCCCGAGCGAGTACAAAGGGGATGGAGACCGAGGCGTTGAATGGGTTGGGGTAGGCTCTGCCTAGCGTAGATTGCTCTGGCAGGGCTGCGGCTACTTCGGCAACGGCCGTAGGAAGCAGATCGCTATCTGAAAGCACGGCGATGCTTACAGGAGGCAGGCCCGTCGATATGGGACCTTGTAGTAGACTATAGTCTATTGCATCAAAGATCTTCAGGCCTGCTGAGTTGGGATCAGAGAAGCTGCCCTGATCGGCCACTATCAATCGATTGCCGTCTACAGCCAGATCGGGAATATACCCCCCGCTCAGGCCCTGTAGAGCCGGGCCAACTTGACGACTTTGTAAGTTGAATGGAACCACGTAGTTGGCAAAGTTCTCGTCAGAAATGATAGCGAATCCACGCTCGCCGTCGACGAGGGCAATACCATTTAGGTCGCCCCCTAAATCTTCTTCGCTGATGGCTATACCCGAGCCACGGTTATTCTGCGTATCAATGATCTCTATACCCCCCAAACGATCACCAAAGTGGGCGACCGTACTAACCACAATGGATTGATCTACGGGAATAAGTGTGTTGGGGTTGGGCGAACTTAGGACAATACCCTGTACGCCTTCACTTTCAGGATCTACGTCAATTAGCGAATTACTGTCTATGTCAATCACAGCAAGAAAAGAATTGTCCGCAGGGCCCCAAGTAGTGTTACGGTCTAAACGCTGACAGCTGACGTAGATACGCTGACCTACGCGCACAATCTGGGCGGCTTCTGGTAGGCCGTCGTCGTCGGCGAATGAACTCAAATCGATACGGTCTAGTTCGGTTCCATCGCGTGGGTCGACCACTAGGACTTCACTACGCTCATATAGCGTGACATAAGCCTTGTCGTCTGCGATGACCTCTATGTCCTGTGGGTTGGTGCCGTTACCCACGGAAAACTGAATAAGTGGTGTGCTCATATCAACCGCATCAAGAACGATTATGTTGTCTTGGCCCAGTCGGTTGATGACGTAAATCATGCCATTATAAAATCGCACTACCGCATCGGAGTGCACGCCTAGCAGGTTGATTTCAGCCTCCTCCGTGCCAGCCTGTAAAAACGCCGTGCTGCCCGTTGAAAAATCTGACGTGGATACAAACAGATTCGACTGTGCTAGCGCTGCTTGGATGAAGAGGAACAGAGTAAGGAAAAATGTGCAGATGCGATACATATAAAACTCCTTTATGGTGTAAATTATAGACGGATGAATGCGTGATCTAAGGTCATCGAGTAAGAGCGTCCGGGGAGTGGATACCCCCACAGGTCAGCTACTTGATTGTCTGTGATATTGTGCACCTCTACAGTCAGGGCCGTTGACGGAATCAACGCGCGGCGCAGACCCCCGTGATACAGGGTGCGCTGCGTGACGGGCCGCAGGTTGGCGCGATCGAGGTAGTGTTGACTTTCTCGCTGGTATTCAAACCAGCATCGCCACGAAGACTGTTTAATTTCCAAGCTGTTGCTCAGGCGGTGGCGCGGTGCGTTGGGTAGATCATTGCCCCGTTCAAAAGAGAATGGTGCTCGGTTTTCTGCCATTTGATAAGTATAGTTGCCATTCAAATTTATCAGAGGTAACACCTGCGCCTGCCAGCGTGTTTCTATTCCACGTAGCAGTGCCTGGCCGATGTTATAGGGTTTGGAAACCTGCTGCGAGTTGTGAATAAAGCGTATTAGATCGTTCACGCGGTTATGGTAGTAAGTCAGTTCGAACAGTGAGATACGCGCCGGCCGTGTATCGAGATTGCGATACACCAATCCGATATCGTTGTTATTTCCTGTTTCTGACTGCAGATTTGGATTTCCAATCACGGCACCGCGATCGCCGAAAAGCTCGAAAAAACTCGGTGCTCGTCGGTAGATTCCGCGGTGGGCCTGCAGTTTAAATCGCTTTCCCAAATGGGCTGAAATACCCATTCGTATGCCCCAAAGCACATCGCTGTTACGGTGTATTACATCGGGTGAAAAAGCAAGAGGGCCGGGGATGAGAAACTGGTTTTTCTGCCATTCACCCTGACCGCCAATGTGTGCGGCTATTCGTTCTCTGAAGAGAGATTTTTCGGCTTGTATGCCTAAAGTCGCGCTACTGCGCTGGTTCGTATACACAACGCGACTGGGTCGAAGCCGATCGTGCGGTGTAAAGCGTTCTTGAAACACGTTGGCAAATACATTGCCCAGTATATCAAGTGGCATTAATGCGCCGAATTCGCCGCGCATTCCGTAGCGTTGCGTGGTGTCGTTTTGGTGCTGAATACCGGTCCCAACTTCTCCTAGCAAGTCTTTATACGTATTGCGCTGTTCGGTGTAGTATGATTTGAGACGGAAAGTATGGCCTCCAGCGCGCATGCCGTAAAAATTGGCTTCAATCATATGACGCCACGTGTCAAAGCGAGTGTATAATGACTGATTGTTGCCCAATCCGGGAATGCCTTTGTGGCTCCAATCCAAGGTGCTGTGTACTTGAAGGTGGTTATTACTGACCATCCGCCCCATCTTGTTCAGCAGGCGGAGTGCGGAAAAGTCGCTGTTACGTCGCGTTGCCCACTCGTCGTCCTGGGTATTGTATTCGGTGCCATTGTCATCCCAAAAGCGAAATGTGTTGTCGCTAGCGCTGTAGTTTGCAAGAGAGAGGTAGTTCCATTGGCCTATGCGGCCGCTGTGGGAGAGGCCAAGTCGTTGCGTGTTGAACGAACCACTGCTGGCATTAAATCGCATATGTCTCGGTCTATCGAGGCCCCGAGTGCGCATGTGCACGACTCCTCCTATGCTGTTGCCGCCAAACTTAGATGGTACGTTACCGCGGTGTATTTCTATCTGTTCAACGCCAGCCAACGGCAAGCGGCCTATATCGACCCCACCGCCGTTGGCACTGTTGAGAGATATGCCATCGAGAAAGATCTGCACTTGTTCTGACGTCGAGCCACGGATAGATACCGTGCTTAAGCTGCCGAGTCCGCCATAACGCCGTATGTTGATACTCGTCGCGGCGTCGAGCACCTGAACTAGGCTGCTATTGCTGCTGTGGTCTACGGTAATCTTTTCAACAAGAGACGCACCGTCGTTTGAGCGGCGGCGCTGGACGACAAGCTCATCCATGAGTAATGGCTGAAGTTCTAAACGGAAATCCAATGCGTTGGTTTGGAGGCCTAAATTGACGGGTTGATCTAGCGGTTTGTAGCCCAGGGCTTCAACACGCACATGACCGGAGGAACTGTTGGGCAAGGACAGGCGGTAGGCGCCTGTACTGTCACTGTAGGTTGACTGTGTCGGTTGTGTAGCAGGGTTAGGGAAAAATTTTATGAGCGCAGAGGGTAGCGGATTGTTCTCTCCATCATAGACATAGCCAGTCCATTCGACCGAGGCAGAGATGGGCAGAGCAAATAGCGCTTGCACACAGCACAGTGCAATAAAAAACCCCACCTGATTATCAGATGGGGATCGGGTGATATTATAGCTCACCGGAGACCACCTTTCCTACGAAGGTTATTGTCACCTCGGTTCAGGCAGGTCTCCTGACTTCCGGTGCGAATCTAGACCCCTTCCCAACCTGGTAAAGGTCAGTGGGCATTGCGTCTTCGACTTGACGGGTTTTCCGTCGACCGGTTACAGTGGCGGGACCGCGGCAGACTTACACTGCCTTCCCTATTATCGCGATGAACCTAAGTGAACTCATCGCGACCTGAACCTTTCATATGTAGTGAGTTAGTTGACTCACTAGGCAAATGTTAACGGGTGTGTCGCATTTTGTCAAATAGCGTTTTTCATATCCCGGTTTTACTCGGGGACTATCGGGTATATCCTGCCCTAGGCTTACGATTGCGGTGCGCAGATTGGATCATCGTACAAGAACTTGCGCATTATTCGAGCCCGAGCAGCTTTAGGCTGTCTCGATGAATCAGCGCTTCTATCTCGTCCCCGTCTAAGCGCGGTAGCGCGGTGCCTTCCAGCATATCGTTTAAAGAGCGAATACCGGAGATTGATGCATCGATGGTGGTAAAGGGATAATCGCTGCCAAAGAGGAGCTTGTGCCAGACGCCGTATTCCTGTACGAGCATGAGGCTATTGTAAAATTGGAACGGGCGGTAGTGCAAGGCACTGACGTCGGTGTAGACGTTGGGGTGCTTGCGAATAACGGCAATGCATTCTCCTTCGTAGGGATGACTCAGATGAGCCATGACGATTTTTACGTCTGGGTATTTCGTTGCGACCGGATCGAGGTGGCGTGGTAGCGTACAGTCGATGGGTGCCTGCGCTACAAACGTGGTGCCGGTGTGCAAGAGCACAGGCAGCTGGTTGTCTCTAGCATACTGCCATAGAGGGTCGAGCCGTGGATCGTTTGGGTAAAATCCGGCGTACATCGATAGCAGTTTTATGCCCTTTAAGTCCAGTTCCCTGTGGCCGTGTCGCATCTCTTCCTGCCAACCGTCCTGCGTCGGGTCTACGGACAGAAATCCTATGAGCCGACCGGGATGAGCCGCTACGTAGTCCGCTACGTAGGCGTCATCCACCCAAACGCCCGACAGGCGAGCCTTGCCGCCAAATACAACGGTTTTATCTGTTGTTTGCGCTCCTGCGCGATAGGCTTCGTATGTTACGCTTAAATCGAGGTCGCGGTCGGCGCGGGCTACGTCTCGTGCTTGTTGGCGGAAACGCTTGTCAAAGTGTTCCGGAAACTGCCAGGCGTGGCTGTGCATATCTATGATCATGAGAGGGCCTTGGGATTAAAAGGGCGTGTAGGGCTCTACCTGCTCGTAGGGGTCGGGTTTAGACAAGCTGTCCAGTAAGACGTCTTCGCCGGGAAACAGCAGGTTTGCTTTCATACTGGGCACGGTAAACATCTGTCCAGTCGTTCGGTATCGCAGTGTGGTTGTCTTACCTGTGGTTGCCCCAACGTCTAGTGTGTCTACTGCGCCGTCCTCGTCGATGATAAAGAGGGCGCGATCAAACCCCTCGGCGTAGGATGTTGGATCGATGAGCGCAGACCAGCTCAGTCGATCGAGAAAGCTTACATACGCGTAGGCGCTCGGCGTTACGCAGTCGCGCGTGCCGTCGGCAAATGCGCCGATCCATGCGTATATCGGACCACTTGGCGGAGCGCCGGGCATGCTGCCTATGTCCATTTCGCGCTGTTCACGGTAGAGCGTCTTGAGGTTTGAGTAGCCGTTAAACGATATACGGTTAATTGCTTTTCTCTTGAGAACACGCGGACGAACGCGCAGATCCAACATGGGTGGGTCGCCGCTGTCGAAGGCGTGGGCTGGATTGGCGTGCAGGTGGTAGATCGTATCGGCACCAACAAGCTGCACATAGGATTCGGCTGAGCGTATATCGGGCACGCCGCGACCTAGTCGTATGGACAGCAGCGTGCTATTAGATGGGCTCCGCAGGGTTAACGTTGGGCTGTTAGGCAGCAGTCCGTAGCGCTGCATATCCCTACTCTCACTGGAGACGACGCTTGCCGACGTCTGAAGTAGACTATTGAGTAGATGATCAATGCGCTGCGGTTGGACAAAGGCGTCAAAGTATGCTGGATATCGCCATGTAGAGTCCACGCGAATGTAGCGCCATATGCGGCCGTTTCCAGCTACGGCTACAATTCCAGCCACGTTGGCTTTGCTGACGGTTGCGAGGGGGCGCAGTGTCCCGTGTAGAGCGTCGTGCTGTCGCTGACGCTCTACGGCGTAGTCCTCGATGAGTACGAGTACTGCGAGCACACTTGCCAGAGCGACCAACCAGCGAATCACGACCCACCTCTTAGTCTGCGCAGTCTCACGGCGCCATACAAGGCAAATAGCAGCGGCGCCAGGCCGATGCTCACGGCTCGCCAAGCGCTCTTGGCCTGCGGATTCTGGAATGCAAAGCCGCGCGACACGGGGCGCCGCGCCTGCAGCTCAGCGAGCGCTTCTCCGTAGGCCATATGGGCTACGGCATTCAAGAGAAACTGATCGTGTTGAAAACCCGCGGCATAGAGATATTCATTTTTGAACATCTCCGACGATCCTACCAGCAGTAACTGGCCCGCGTCCTGCGCTTTTTCCCCCAGCTTAATCTGCGACCTGCCCTCTGCATCCTCGCTAAATCTAGCCCGATCAAAAGGACCTGTAAGCTGCACGGCAAGCGGCTGAGTGCCCTGTAAATAGTCGCTGCTGGAAAAGACATCGGGTGGCAGCCAGCCGCCGCTCCACGCATAAGCCCAGCTGCGCTCGGAAGTTGATATGAGGACCTGTGCATCCATGCCGATCTCGGCGAGTCGTTGGCGATCCAACGCGAAGCGATTGCCCCATATGAAGAGCAAGTCTCCCAAATGGCGCGTCAACGCTGACTGCCGTCTGTAATTGGGTGCGACGGCGCGAATGAGAAAGGGTAGCGCAACCTGCTGAGCGTCGTACTCGCGCACGGCCGTGCGATTAACTTGGGTCTCTAAGTCGAGATGGGACTGCGTGCGATCAAAGAGCACCTCTCGCACCTGCTCAACGCCGTACAGCTGACTAAAGCGGTCAAAATCTTGAAACTGTGGCTGCGGCCAGTAGACCGTCTGAAAACCATTGCCTCGGTATTGGCGCTGCTGAATGTTAAAGTGCTGTAGCGCTACGATGGATTTTTTTCCTTGCTGCAGATGGCCACTCAGAAGGTCGATGACGGGCGTCGAGTTACGTCGCGGCTGCATCCAGAGCATGACGTCGCTTTCCGGTGGCAAAATGGGGTCTTTGGGATTGATGTGCTGCACGTCGTACAGGTTGTTTGACAACAGCTCTTTAAGTTGGCTGTATACGTCAGCCCCGCTGGGCGGAATGAGCCCTTTCTTTTGGTAGTCCTCTAATGCCTCGGCCGGCGATAGACGGGGTAGGTCTGAAATGACTGCTACGCGCGGTCTGCGTCCATTCTCCAGCTGATGAAAGCCGGCAGACAGTAGAAACTCTAGGTGAGTGAGTGCGCGTTCGTTGAGACGCTTTATTCGTATGTCGCGCGCGCCCGTGCGCAGGTGCAGTGCGCTCCAGACGACCTGCGTTGACAGCGTGTCGTGCTGAACGCGTTCCACGAAAAATGGGCCGATGCCTTCGCGTGCCAAGCGACCGATTTCAGCGGCTGAGAGCTCGTTTGGGCGCCGCACGGAAACCGGCACGTCACCCTGCTCTAGCAGGTCGACAATGCGGCGCTCGACGCCCTTTAGTTCGGTTGGTAGCGCAGCCCGTGCACTGATATACAAGGTGGCCTGCACCCGTTCGGCATTTTTCTGCAGCAGCTGCAGCGTGGTAGCGGACGGCGTGTTAAGCTTCTCTTCGGTGAAGTCTAGATAGAGCTGGAGCGAGCCCGACCAGAGCCAGCTACCGGCAACCAGTACGGCCAGCGCGATTACCGGCCAGCGTAGTTGCTGCGCGCTTACGTAGCGCTTCAAGGCCAAGCGCTGCCAAATCTGGTAGCGCTTGGCACCGATGCCCAGGGCGATTGCGGGAATGAGAAAGACGGTGAATAGACGCCAGACGAGGCGGTGACCGTCGCTGGGTAACACCAGACGCGGCAGTGGGTTCTTGTCTACGCGCGCCCGCACCAAGCGTGCGGGATCTCCGTAGGTGCGAGCCAAATTGTTGGTAAAGACGCGGTGCGCATAGCCGGGTTGGTTGATGATGCCGTCTTGAAAGGGGGCCGCACTGGCCAAGACGAGTATTTCTCCGTGCCATGCGTCTTGCGGGCTGAGGCGGACGAGCAAGTTTTGCTTGGGCACGCCGATGCCGCGCTGCAGCGCTGCGTTGTCAAAGGGCCCCGCTGGCAGCGGTAGGACCCGGACGTTTTCCGTTGTCGTGCCGAGCTGTTCGGCGGCGAACCCACTTTCGGCAACCCGTTCGGGATCTATCTCGAGCGCGCTGGGTGCCACTAGGTTGATTCCACCGCGCGCCGGCAGACGAAATTCCTTCATGTTGTAGAATGCCGGCAGCATGCGCAGGTGAAAAGGGGCTTCTACCTCGCGTATTTGTCCCCCCACATCCAAATTGACGGATCCAATGTTGGTATCGAGTAAAAGATCGGGCACGGGCCGTATGCCAAACGGATAGAGTAGATCAGCCCAGGCGCTGTCAAATCGATAGGCTTGAAACTGCGTGCGTTTGTCTTCAACGGCGTAGCCGATGGCGTAGGCACTGCCCGCCAGAACGACAGACCGACCAGACTGCACAAAGCGCTGCAGGCTGCGTATGTGTTCGGGAGTAACAACGCCCGGTTGGACCCAAAACAGCACGTCGGCTTCTATGGGTATGTCGCTGCTCTGATCCAGATCGAGTTCTATAACGCTACCGCGTTCGTTGAGCAAGGAGGGCAGCAGTTGATAGGGTCCATTTGCCGCAACGGCGAAGACGGGTCGCGGCGGTTTTTGCTGTGCCCGTATATGCTCTATGATCAATCCTTCTAAGTGCGGAAGATGTTCACTTTGAATGCCTTGTATGAGCACGTCGGAACGTCCTGCTGGCTTTAGGACGAGCGAAGACCAAATTTTTTGCTCGGACTGCTCGTCGTGCAGGACGCGCCGCACGCTAAAGGACGAGGCCTTGCGGCGCGCAGCATAGGCAATGCCCGCTACTCCACTGGCGTCAGGGTCAATGACGCGTACTTCTATCTTGTCCGGAGCCGCATCTTTCAGCGCCTCTAAGAGACGTCGCACCTGGCGTTCGGTCTCTTTTAAATGAGACGGCATGCGTTCTGCGCGCGTGGCAAAATACGTGATGTCGAGCGGTTCGCGCATTGAGCGGAGGTAGGTCTGCGTCTCCGCGTTTAGCTGGGCAATATCGGCCTGTCCTACAGACCAAGTGTCATAGAGGCCGACTAGGCGCCCTGCGTAGGCGGCAATGCCCAGCAGGAGGACGCAGGCCAGCAGCGTCTGCAGCAAAAACGGGCGCTTCAATAGCGAGTCCTCTGCAGGCTGATATAGTTCATCAGCACAAAAAAGCTGCTCATGAGAACAAAGTAGATCAGGTCAGCCAGCGCGACTACGCCGCGTCCAAAAGTCTCGTAGTGGGGCAGCACTGAAACGGAATCGTAAAGCCAGGTGCCCAGTTGAAGAGTGGGTGCCAGCCCGTCTAGGACTTCGACCACTTTTTCGTGTCCGGATAGGACAAAGGCAAATCCGATCAGCGTCGCCAGGACAAAAGCTACGATCTGGTCACGCGTTAGTCCTGATGCAAAGAGGCCAAAAGAGAGAAAAAATGCGCCGAGCAGGAGCGCGCCTAAATAGGAGGCTGCAATTAAGCCTAGATCGGGCTCGCCCAGAAAGGTGAGCATGACGACAATGGGTAGACTCCCGGTCAGCACGACTGCGTAAAAGGCAAGGGTAGCGGAGTATTTGCCCAAGACGATTTGAGCCGGATGTAGTGGTAGCGTCATCAGCATTTCGAACGTGTGCTGTGCGTGCTCTTCGGCCCAGGCTCGCATGGTAATGGCGGGAATAAAGGGAATCAGGAGAAAGGGCAGCATGTCGAAGTAGGTCGACATATCGACGACGGCATCTAGGAAGAAAGAATTCATAAACGTCGTACAGGACAGCACTAAGAATACCGCTGCGTAGATGTAGGCTATGGGTGAGTCGAAATAGGCAGATAATTCGCGGGAAAAAACGACGTTGAGTCCCTTAGTGAATAGGCC
>CAXGPR010000114.1:0-9812 GCA_964011675.1 uncultured bacterium | reverse complement strand
CTGGAATCTATGCGATCACGTTTAAGACGCGCGTCTTTCTAAACAGCACAACCTTCTTTGTGGAGTTGAGTAACGCTACTCGCCCAGGTATGATACAAATTGCCAGCGATGGGGATGTAAGTGATTTGGCTGGCAGTCAGTCAATGGTTGTTGTGACGGACCTCTTAAAAGCGCCCCTGTTGGATAGTTTGCAGGTAGAGCCCGATATATTTACTCCGAACGGGGACGGAATCAACGATCAGACTCAGATTCGCTTCTCTGTCTTTCGCATAGACGAGGCGGCGCAGTTTTCTGTGTGCATTCATGACCTGGCCGGAAGGGTTGTCCGCGACTTGTCTTTTCAGCGATCCGACGCAAGCGGGGACCACGTCCTGGAGTGGGATGGAAAAGATGATGCGGGAGTCACAGTATTACCAGGCACGTACATTTTCAGGGTAGAATTTACTGCCGATATGGGAGGGGCGCTTGGCTACATCGTTCCGATTCGGGTAGTCTACTAATGACGATCCTGAGGTGTGTGGGCATTTTGGCCGCGCTTATTCTGTCCGAAGTAGATGTCCACGCACAGGTTCGGGTGTCTGGTTTGTCTGCGTTGGGCGGAGGGATCAATCGGGGTGCCGCGCCGCGTTTTGGGGTGGAATATATACTACCTGAGGTGCATAAGTGGTATGCGCCACGTCACCTCTTTGAAACTTACTCAGACCCTTGGTACGTGCGAGATACGGGGTATGCGGAGGTAGACTATCGCCGCTACGTAGCCCAGTTGTTAGAGGGCTCGGAATGGTATGATAGTTTTGGAACTTCTCTTGGTCGAGGTTGGCTCGTATACAGCTGGAACCAGATACAGGCTGCTTCTCAGGGAAGCGTCATCATGAAGCGGCCCGCCAGTCCCGAACGTCGCAATACGTACTCGGGTTTTTTTAGTCGCTTAGTTATCGCTAGCGATGGAGACGGTCGCGGGACATATCGCCTGATGATTGGCGACCAGATTTACACTAATTTTACGCCACTCACATTTTACAAACCTCGATTTAACGGTTTGCGCATGGACTACGCGACGGACCGTTTGTTGGCCACCGTTCTTTTGTCGCGCCCGAGTGAGCCCAACCGCGGTGCTCGAACTGATGTGACGAATCTAATGGGCGGTCACCTCGATTTCGATATGACGGAAAAACTGCGTTTTGGGCTGACGTTTATGAATGCACATAACGCCCGTACCAAAGAAGAATTTGCCAGCGGTAACCCATTTGCCGGGGTGCTTACAACGGCCCAAAACCAGCAGCTACAAGATCTTTGGGTAAGCATTCGAGATGATTCTCCTGCTGACAGTGGAGAGGGGCCGGCGCTCTTTTCGTATGACATTGTTCTAACAGATACGAGTGGTAGCGTGATCCGCGGTAGCGAAATAGGATTCCTTCCATTCGTCGAAGGGGGACGGTCTGAAGGAAGCACGCTAGTTGCTTCTGGTGCCGATCGCATCGTGTTGCACTACGATATGCAATCGCTTGACCACGACGGGCTGACTTCCATCGATTTACAGCGCGCACGCGTTGAGCTGTCTCTGGCTAATGACTACCGGGTAGAGATGGCCTCGAACCTCCAAACGGATGGAGACCGCAGTGATCCAGAGCCCGTATTTCTCACGTTTGACCGCGCCGAAAACAATGTGCGTGATCGAAGTAATGGTACGGTGCTCAGTCTAGACTATGTCCTTCCTACAGCCAATGAACTGATTGGTTTTAACTGGGATCTGCGCGATTGGATGGGACTCTCTTTTATGGGGGAATGGGTCGTTAACCAGCGGCACGGTCAGTATCCCAGCCCCAATGTCTTACGAGGATATCGTTTCGTCCATCGGTCGACGGCAACCTACGGAATCGCGTTGTATAAGCTTTATCCCTGGTCTCTTTACGTAGAGGGATTTTCTATAGACGATGCTTATGCGACTCAGTATTGGCTCACGGAGACCAGTGGTAACATTCGCTATAAAGATCGCGTTCCACAGCTGTACGAATTTGTCGACGACGATGACGACTTTGATGCCGTTCCAGACTGGGAGCGACCGCTTCAACCGTGGAATGCGACGGTGTGGCCTGGGTATGATGAAAACGGAGATTTCATATACGACCACAACCAAAATCTTAACTTACAGCCCGATTATGACGAGCCATTCTTGCGCTTTCGTTCGGATCGCCCGGAATTTTTCTTCGGCCTTGATATGAACCATAACGGGATAGTGGATCGCTTTGAAGATGATGACTTACCAGACTATCCCTTTGAACGAGACCTTCGCGGTTTTAATAGTTACTTATCGGCGAATATCGGACCCGATGTAAAGTGGTTGATTGGTCGTCAAGATATGCGGCGTTTGTCTGGCGATGGGCGAACGCGCAGTTGGTATACGCTGCTGACGGGAACGTGGCGCAGTAGCTGGGGACGGCTGCGACTTTTCGAGCATGCCAAGCTGGTGCGAGACGACATTCCGAATGATACAAACCAATGGGTCCAACCTGCAGGTGCACTGGGTCGAATGCGACGCATTTTTGACGATCTTCCCATGCGCAATACGTTGCAACATACGCTCTATTTAGATTTGGATCACGAGCTGTGGGATGGAACGCATTTTTTGCATCGTTTCAAATGGGATGCGCTTTGGCAGCGCGATGGTGCAGATGTCGTGCGAGAACGCGAGGGGCGACATCGGAGTCGCTTTATCGGATTGATCAACAAGGGTGAGTGGAGTATTCCAGTTGGCTTGGCCGTATTTGAGCCTCGGATAAAGAGTGAAATTCGCAGTGACCGTCCGTTTAACGCGCTCTTAGAAAAAGTTGTGCTTGCCGAACAGACGCTGTTTCTGATATGGACCCAGCCGCTTATGGCTGAATCAGTTGGTGTGGCGTATTTCCCTCGCTACGGACGCCAGATGTTCAATACGCAGCTGCAAGTTGGCCTTGAACTAAGTCGTTTAAACCTGCTCGAAGGCCAGAGTGAAACCGTGCGCGAAGGCTCGAGGAGCTGGACTTTGGTAAGCCAATTGACCAACCGCGTGGGCTATCTTGGCTACCAGCTCGTCCTGCGAGCTGGGCTGCGCTTTGGCAATCGACACCTAGATGGTGGCGATGATGAGCGGTCGAGTCTCTTTTTTCTAACGGTTAATGCGGGGTTATAAGTCATGTGCAGGCCGCTATTCACATTACTCGCATGTATTATGATGGTATGGACTGACACATCGGTTCATGCTCAAAACGTGCGGATATTCACATTGGGAGTAGGTGGACGTCCTTGGATTGGAGGAGGAAATAGCATTGATCCGGAGATTCTCGTTCGAGACTCTGCTATAGGACGAGTAGATACGACAAACACACCCGAGGAAGCGATCGAATTTCTACAGAGACCGGGCTGGATCAGCCCGCGTTTTTTTGATCCGAGCGAAAACATCGCTGCACGCGTGCTGCTGGATCGTGGCAGTATCACAGCACCTAATTCGCTGCTAATTTCCAGCGCGGTGCGTCGGTTGCAATTAGAAGGCACGGTTAATGGCGATCACAATGTAGCGTTTGAAAGGAAGCCCACACTGTCCAATCCCGAGGCAAATGCGCGTGGGATCTTAGTTATACTCGACTTTGGAATACCAGTGGGTATACATCGCGTGCGCTTCTACCCGCGTAATACGGTAGTGTCGACGCCGAATACGCCCTTCCAAGACGACTTTATGCGCGGCTATGAAGTGTGGATTAACGACCGCCAGACCAATACGGCTCAGAATGCTCCAGATGAATTGGTTGCTCGCGATGAGAAAAACGAATCGGCCATTGTTGACCTAAATATTGAACCCCAATATGTGCGCTTGGTTAAGGTGCGATCGCTCTCTTCGACGCCGTTTGAGATCGATGAGGTAGAGGTCTATGGAACCGGCTACCTGAGCGAAGCGCGCTATGTGACGGATTTGATCGATCTTGGCGACCGGGCTACGATCGGGCGGGTGCGTTGGATAGAAGATGTAATTGGTCAGCCGGCTTTTTCCTCTGTGGGCGTACGCGTGCGCTCGGGCTTGGACGATACGCCCGTCGTGTATCAGAGAAAAGGCGTTGGTGAATTTGGCGACGCCTTTGTCGTAGAGGTTGCCGGTAAAGAATACTACCAGTTGGATCGCCTTAACAAAGGACCGCTCATAGAAGACGAAGAGAACTGGAGTCCGTGGAAATCCGCTGAAAACGGTCAATTGAGCACGGTACCTGGGCCCAGACGGTACATCCAGTTCCGACTAGATTTTAGCGGTCGCATTTTCGATACGAGACAAGTCGGCAGGTTACAGTTTGATTATCTACAGCCACCTATTGCCGACACGCTGCGTGCAGAAGTTTTTCCCCGCCTTGCCGAGGCCGAAAAGGCCGCCTCATTCAACTATGCGGTATTGCTCAAATCAAACGGATCAGTGCGTGGCTATGACCGGTTGGAAGTAGATACGAACATACGGGTAGCAACGATTCGCGATATGCGTATTAATGGGGAGCCTACCGAGTTTGAAATTCTCGAAAATGAATCGGATCGCTTTGTGCTGTCGTTTCCCCTGATTGACGGCGATGGCGATCTGCTTGAGTTTGCGTTTGATCTACCCATATTTCGCTTTGGTTCGACGTTTTCAGGGCGTGCCTATAATAGTTTGTGGCCTACGGTTCCCCAGATACTTGAACCGGGCAATGCCGTTTCTTTTGGTCCAGATGATATCGACGAACTGGCGAGTCTCGCCGTGGCAATACCGCAGGCACAGGTCGGAAAACTCGTAGGTCAAATCATTTTATCGACAGATATCTTGACGCCCAATGGGGATGGCATCAACGATGAAATGAAACTTTTTTTTAACCTGCTTCAGCTGACGTTGCCTACGCCCGTTACGCTGGAAATTTACGACTTGGCCGGACGTAAGGTATGTACCGTTTTCTCTGAGGAACACCGTATCGGCCCCGTTATTAAAAACTGGGACGGAAAAGGAGACGACGGCAGATCTTTGCTACCGGGGTCTTATGTGTGGGTTATGAGAGTCCACGCTGATGCGTTTGAGGAAGTGCATGCTGGAAGAATCGCCATTGCTTATTGAGAGGCCCACCGTGGACTGAGAACTATGTTGAAGAGTTTTTTACGAGCGTGTTGGCTTTTAGTTGCTCTGTGGTGCGTGGATAGCACGGCGCAAGAATACGGCGCTAGACTGGGTACTATTAAGCGTGGAGGCAAGGTCTCTTTTGAACCAACGGGTCCGGGGGTTCTGTTTGATGCACTCGATCCGGTAGTACGCAAGTGGTACGTGCCACAGGAACTGTATGCCGAATACGGTTGGAGTTCTCGTGAATACTCCAACTATGCGAACCAACTCTATCAGCGCTATGTATCTACGGCGCTCGAGGGGGACTATTTCTACGATATTTACGGAAATTACCTCATGCGCGGTTGGCTTATTTATGACTGGCGCCAAGAGAACCCGCAGCCTTTTGGATCTATGGTCAAAAAGTCGGGCCGTTTCAGTTCCTGGTTTTCAAATCTAGTCATAGCTTCTGACCACAAGGGACAATATCACTACGCGATCACTATCGGTAATCAAATACGCTCATCTTTAACCCCAATGACTTTTTCTAAGCCGCTATTTGACGGCTTGCAGTGGGATTTTCTATCTGATAAGTATGCTGGCACTTTGGTCATGTCGCGAATTAGTGAGCCTGGTGTTTCGGGTGCAAATCCGAGTCAGCAAACTGATAATACCAACTTGATCGGTGGACGTGTAGAGGTGCAGATCGGCGATTTTGCCAAGGTGGGTGGGACGTTCATTAACGCGCATCAGGCGTATACCCAACTCGAGTCGTTTAGCGGAGATATGTTTAGGGGGGCGCTCACAGGTCCCCAGAATTTCGCCAGCGTATCTCGAATAGATGTGCGTATCAGCGATGATTCGCCCGAAGATGGCACCGGGGGGGGAGCACTCTTTGCCAGTGATATCATTTTACATGATACAGAGGGTAAGCAAACGCGCGGTAGCGAAATTGGGTTCCGACCCTTAGTGGAAGGAGGTTTTCAACGCCGTGGTTACCTAGCTGCAGATGGTAATGAACAGATTCAGATTAGCTACGATTTAAATGATCGGACGTACGATGGTCCCGATTTGGCTTCAATTGAGCGTGCGAGTATTGAACTCGTTGTGGCAAATGATTACCGGATCGAAATTGCTTCTGATCAGCAAGAAACATTTCTGCTCTTAGCACAGGCTGCTGGTAATGTGAAAGATAATTCCAATCAGCGGGTTATCCTGTTCGATTACGGTATTCCCACGGCTAATCAGATCGCCGGTTTTACTTTGGAAGTGGATGATTTGGCTGGTTTCCGTAGCTATATGGAAGTCAATGTAAACCACCAGTATCGCCAATATCCCAACCCTGGTCTAGATCGACACCATGTAGCGGGAGACAAAGCGATGGCATGGCTTTTTAATGTCTCCCGTATAAAATCCCCTTTTTTCGCCTTCGCCGAAGTATTTAATGTCAGTCCACGATATGCGACGCACATGTATGTGGTAGATCGCAATAATAGTACGGTGAATTTTGGTAACGATTTTCAGCGATATGAATTTGTCGATGATAATGACGACCAAGATCGGCAGCCAGATTGGCGGCGTAGGGGATGGGAGTCAGGTGACAGAGAAGTTTTTCCAGGGTGGGATGAGAACAACGACTTTATCTCTGATTTTAACCAGAACGATAATGAGGACAGTCCGAATTTAATTCCGGACTATGAAGAGCCATTTCTGCGATTTTACTCTGATCGTCCCGAATTTTTATATGGTATAGATATGAATCACAACGGCTGGATCGATCGTTTTGAAAACGATGAGATGGCTGACCTACCGTATAAGCCAGATTTTAAGGGGTATAATTTATACGGTGGTTTTCACATGGGGCCGGATTGGCGTATAACGCTAGGTCAGCAACGGATTCGGCAAATCTCTGCCAGACGGAGAAACCTGGCAACATATCTGCTGGCAGTAGCGGATGTCGATCTGCACGGTTGGGGGCGATGGATTTTGTTTCAGGACCTTCGTAAAGTGAAGGACACTATCCCCGATGACCTTTTCCAATGGTTACAGCCAGCTAACACGCGAGGAGGAATGCGTTTGGTTACGGATCCTCTCGCTGCGCCGGATACGTGGATAAACACTACTTGGATTGGACTAGAGATTATACGCATACGCGGTTTGCGTTGGGAAAACAAATTGAAATGGCAGCTCCACCACCAATTAGGTGACCCAATCGAAATTTCATTACGCGATTTACGAGAGCGCGCTTACTTTTTTGGATTGATTGACAAGGTTGAGTACAAGATAAATTGGGGGCAGACTACATGGGTTCCGCGTTGGAAGAGTGAATATCGTCATCAAAAAGACGTAAGTCGATCTGTGGCAAAGCGTCGTGAGTGGGATCAGTTTTTTTCTTTCATGGTGCGGTTTCCTTTTCTCCGCAGCAGTTCTATCGAAAGCGGAGTTGAGTACGAAATCTTCAAGCAACTGCTTGACCCTACCCCCCCGGGAGGGATTGATAGCTTTCGCGGCTTGGTAACAACTGTTCAGTTGAGCAATCTGTCCGAATATCAGGGTTATAAGCTCACCACAACTCTAGGTTTTGAACTCGCACGTCGAGAGTTTGAATTTGACGAGGTGGAGACGAGAACCCGAGGATTTGTCGCTGTTTATGCTGGTGTAGAGTGATTCACAGGGAAAAGAAGAAAAGACTAAATTAGGGTTCGATTGTCATGCTTAAATTATGGCACATAAACGACGTGGCTTGTATTTTTATGCTTCGTAAAATCCGTTTGTGGTGATCTGCATATCTGCAGGTTTTGAGCACTGATAGTAATAACTTGACACGTATAAAGGCATTCGTTATCATACAGCGCAATAATACTTGAAAAATGCAAATACACGCTGTGTGGTTGGGGAGAATAGGTATCTTGGCGGGTTTGTTCATTTTTCTGTTAATGGGTGTTGCCCCATGTTGGGGGCATGCTCCAGAGTCTGTTACCTATAAGGCATTCCAGTTTCCCGACGGGCTTGAGCCCGAAGTCGACGGTGCTTTTGAGGACTGGTCGATCGTCGGGCGCTCGTATCGCATAACCTCTGGCGATTTGCATGATTTAGTGGGCGGCAGTCAGCCCAATGATGAAGATTTTTACGCCGAACTGATGGTCGGTTGGAGCAGAACGCATAACCGCTTATATTTTGCGGCGCAGGTGCACGATGACATACATCAGATTGATAGAACTGCTGGAACTGCTGCAACGCAGATTTTCTTAGATGATGCATTCCAGTTGTTCATTGACGCAGATCATTCTGGAGGGCAATTCGCCAATTTTTCGGAATTGAGCCCAGAAGAGCAGGACAATGCAAACGGGACGCGAGCCAATCACTTCGTGCTGGGAGGACCGCCTCCAGACGACGACTTCTTTGTCTTGTATTCTACAGCTTCTTGGTATGCTCTTTCAGATGGCCCCTACACGCAGGCGGTGCTCATGCACGAGGGGGAAATTGGTGGGATTAGTGTAACTCGATACGAGGTGTCACTGGTTCCTTTTGACAGGATTGATGTCAACGCTCCATTCCAAAGCGTTGAACACAGTCTTCGCGAAAATGAGGTAATCGGCTTCAATGTTGAGTTTGATGATTTTGATCGCCGTTCGAACTTGCTTGATGCCAAATGGTCGCTATCGGGCGAATTAAACTCGTATCGTTTTTCGGAGCGCTTCGCCGATTTGATGTTAATGCCCTTAGAAGGTATCTTTAACCCCACAATGCTTGAGGTGCATTCTTGGGGGCTGATTAAACACAGCTTACTTGGGGAGGATGAGTTCCTTGACTAAAGTAAAGATGTCACTTGTCCTTTTGTTGTTATCGCTGGGTGTAATAAGTGCGCTATCGGGTTGTGGTTACAACTACTATACTGGCCCACTGCGTCCTGACGACCAGCAGGCAGCTTCTATGACCGTTGCTGATGATGGCACAGTTACCTTCGTGCAAGACCGTTTCGAGGTGAATTTGAAGCCTATGACAGATGAAGAGCTGAACCGTCAATTCTTCAATAACTCACAGGCTGGTCCCAAGTCGACAAATCCTTACACGTTTGGTAACTCGGTCTTTTGGGGATCGAACAAAGAAAAGCAACGTTTTGCGGTTTTTAAGCTAAGCGTTAAAAATTACGCCTATCCCAAAGTTAAGATTGATCCCAGCAAGATAATGATAAAGGCCGGAAACAAGCGCGAATATTGGAGTTTAAGCTTCGAACAACTAGACACGTACTATAGGCCCTATGCGATTGGCTATCGGGGTAATGAGTATGCTCGTTATCAAGAGCGTCGAGATCTACTGCGTAGGACAATGTTGAAGGACGAAGAAATTTTCAGTGGACAAGAGGCGGAGGGGTTTGTCGTTTTTCCCGCGCTGCATCCTGATGTTGCATCCATTGACGTGCAGATAAACGACGTAGTTTTGCGTTTTGATTTCCGGAATGAACCCGTAGAGACTACGAATCTGGAGTATCAATTCACACGCGATGTGGGTCGCATTTATAGCGATGGTACGATCAAACTCAGTAAAGTCAATTGATACAAGAGAAATGAATTTGAGACACCAGCAAGGAGGAGTTGGCTGATGAAAACCTCGAAATTAACTAGTTCTTTGGTGGCAGCCGGTATCTTGTTCCTAGCATCTCAGGGGGCAGAGGCGGTTGTAAACATCCAAAACGTGGGGGCTGGCGCTCGCTCTGCAGCGCTGGGCAACA
>CAXGPR010000113.1:0-10210 GCA_964011675.1 uncultured bacterium | reverse complement strand
GTCGTGATCTCGCCTGCTTCGACGGCTGCGCGCAGCTTTTTGGCTAGCTGCTCCAAGCGCTCGTCATATTTTTCATTCGCGTCGCGCCCCATTTTGCTGCGCGCCTCTTCGAGCTTCTGCTTTGCTTGTTCTGGCGTGATTTCGCCTGCTTCGACAGCTGCGCGCAGTTGCTTGCTTAGGTGCATATATCGCTGTCTGTGGCGAATACCTTCGGCGATTTCTTCTATCGTGCTGTTGGGTTTGAGCTCGAGTATGGCTGCTTTGATTCTGTCTGACCACTCGCTAGGATCCTGTGCCATGGCGGCGGCCCAAATGCGTTTTTCTCGCTCTTTTTCCGCATTCTTTTGCTTTTTATCTCGCGCCCACTGTGCAAATTGCTCGATGGTCGCGCCGGGGCGCAATTTGAGTATGAGCGCCTGCAGCCGCTCGGGCCACTGGTCAGGATCCATGCTCAGGGCCGCTTTCCATACAACATCGCTGTGCGCCTGCCGCAGTTTCTCCTCTCCCTCCTTCGGTGTCAGACGGCCCTTTGCAACGGCTGCATCAATGCGCTCGGAGATCGACGCTAGTGACGCATCAATGCGCTTGAGAATCGATTCCACATCGCTTTCTGTCATGCGGTCGTGCGTTTGGGCTACGCTTGTAGAAGGCATCGTTGCCAAGCCAACACCGTAAAACAGTAGAATCAATGGGGCGCGAGAACACGTAGCTATACGCTGTTTTAAGTCAGACCATACGGCAACTAAAATATCCATGGTGCGATTCTCTCTAGTTTGGTGTGTCTCCAGCTAGTCGAATATAAAAGACGGTGCATAAGTGTATACTTGCTATGGGAAAACAACAAATCCAAATGAGTCGACCGCGGCAGAGGCAAACAGGCCGATGCCGTTTTCGACGTGGAACAGTGGACGTTGAAAGCCCTGTCCTGCTTCGCCGGCGCCTCGATCTGCGTTCACGTTGTCTGTGCGAACCAAGTCAAACCAGTTTTGGTCTACGGCGAAGAGCTTGACCTTGTGGCGCCCGGCGTAGTTGATCCCCTCCCAGGGCATGTAAATCTGGTCATCTTGGGCGCGTATCAACGGTGACGTCGCGCGCCGTTCAGGTTTATCCTCTTCGTTTTCTTCATCGTCAAACAGGTTAAATAACAACTCGCTATCCCGTTCTAAATTGAGCATGCTAAATTGGTGCGAAACGGATTGCTTTTCGGATTGTATCTGCACCACTAAGGCTCCAGCGATATACTCGAGCTGGTTTTCAGGTGCACTGTAGGGGTCACCGGAGGAAAAAAGCTTCAAGCGGCGCAGTTCGCGGTCTAAATTATCGTAGTCGACCAACGCAATATGGTCAATATGAATCCGTGCTGGCGTCGTGGTAGTGGCCCGCACAGTGGGTTCGTTGTTTAAGATAACTTCTAGGTTGTACGCCGTATTGGGTGCTACGCTAGGCGAGCCTGCCGGAGGAATGTAGCGGCCAGGTTGAGCGGGATCATCCGAATACGCAAAAACGGCATCTCCCTGCAGGATAGAAACGTGTGCACTAGGTAGCGTGAAGTCCGTCCGATCATATGTCTCATCAGGTGCAGCCGTGCGTCTCAGATTGATGTGCGGTAAAGGTGATCCTACGATCAGTACGGCCTCAACTACAATGGTGTTATTTTCACTAGGGCCGAACAGATCTTCGGTCTTGCGCTCGGCTTTTAACGGTCCAGGCGCGTCGCAGGCTGAAATACATAAGAAGATCAACAACAGAGCGGTTCGTATCATTTAAAACCTGAAGTCAAAGCCAAAGGTGGGAATTACGGGTAGCATGCGCACTATTTGAGGCGGTTTTTCGGAGTCTTCTGAATGATATTGTATGAACCATTCATTGCGTCGATTGTAAGCATTGACGATCTGCAGATAGATTTCCGCGTGCTCTCCAAAGAGTGTTAGTGTGCGGCGGATACCCAGATCTAAGCGATGATAGGGTAGTAGGCGGCTGCTGTTACGTCGAGCGGCTAGCAGACGGTCCACAGGTTCTTCCGCCGCTGGGTCGGTTAGCGTGTAACGCGCTGCTGCTGAGGTATAGGCCTGACCCGTCCCGTAGACAAAATTTGTCGTTAGAATCCAATGTCCGCATGTACTACAGGCGGGTGCAAAGCGATAGGTTGCTGTTAGAGAAAGGTCATGACGGCGGTCGTACTTAGGCGGATAAGACCGCCCGTAGTCTATTTGGTCGAACGTGCGTCGAGTCCATCCTAAAGTGTAGCCTAGCCAGCCCGTTAGTTGTCCTGAACGTTTTTCGAGAAAAAACTCTAACCCTGTGGCGTACCCTGTGCCCCCCGTGTGAAATAATTCTTTTGAGGTCAAATCTTCGCGGTTTTCTTCGGCATCTTGGTTGACTAATACGAGATTGGATAAGTCTGTGTAGTAGGCTTCTGTACTCAGGCTGTAGCTTTTTGAAGCATCCCATTCAAGACCCGTAATCACTTGCCATGAACGTCCAGGATCTACGGTGTCGTCTAGAGGGACCCAGGTGTCAGCGCCGCTAAATCCCTCGGATGATACGAGCTGCAAATACTGTCGATATGTGCCACCCGCTAGCTTGATCCGCAAATTGTCCTGTAGGAAATGACGCAGGGAAAAACGTGGATTTACGGCTAGGTCAGATCCATCGCTGTAATAGGCCGCGCGGACGCCTAACTGAGCCTCAGTTAGCGAAGAAAGCTGCCAGTCGTCTTGAATATAAGAATTTAAGAGATAGGGTTTTGTAGATAACGTGCTTTTATACTCGTCAAACTGAGAGCCATAGTTGAAACGGTAAAAGCTCAGGTCTGCGCCAGATCGAAGGGTATGACGGTCAGAGGCGAAATAGTCGAAATCGCTCTTTAACGTGACTTCGCGGACCTTGTTGCGAATGGCCAAGGGTAGGTCAAGCAGGTCTACCGTTATGCGACTGTGGTATTCGGAGTAGAGCGCAATTAGCCGACTGAATAACTGCGGAGAAAAAACGTGCGTCCATCGTCCCGTTACGGTTTGATTACCCCACAGCATACCAAAAGATAACCGATCGTCTCCTTCTTGAATGGCTACATTGAGGTCGTCCTCCCCACCATAGAAGCTGATCATCAAATTGTCACGGTCTGTTAGCTGAGTATTTATTTTTCCATTTACGTCATAAAAGTGATATCCCAGTCCCTTGAGTTCGTCGGCTCTCTTTCGGACTGCTCTGAGCAATGGATCAATATAGGTTCGACGGCCGGCCAGCATCCACGAACCCGATCCCAGAGGACCTTCTGCCAACAGTCGGCTGGAAATCAGACTAATGCCGCCGCTTGTGCTGAATCTACGCCGGTTTCCGTCGCGGTTTTGCACGTCTAAGACCGCGCCTAAATTACCACCATACTGCGCTGGATAGGCCCCTTTGTACAAGGTTACATCTTTTACAGCATCGGGGTTAAAAGTGGAAAAAAGACCGAAGGCATGAGACGGATTATATAGGCGCGCCTGATCTAAAAAAATGCCCGTTTGATCCGGCCCTCCACCCCGCACATACAAACCGCTGCTGAAATCTGAAGCGCTTTGTACGCCAGGCAATAACTGCAGGCCGCGCAGCAGATCGGGCTCACCCATGGCTGCTATCTGCTTTATGTCGCGCACCTTGAGGGAGGCAATGCTGGGACGCACGTTGAGGTTGTTTTTAGAACTGCTATTTAGGTCTGTTTCGACAAGGATTTCGCCGAGTTGTAAGGCGGTGCGTTTCAACTCGATATCTACACGCACATTGTTTCTGTTGGCTATCTGTAGCGTATCGCGGAAGGTCTCGTAGCCGATATAAGAAGCGATGATGACGCAGAAGTCTTCTGTGATACCCGGTATGGCGTAATAGCCTTCTGCATTACTCAGCGTGCCGAGCCTGTGTTGACCGTCTCCGTTTAGCACGACTATGGTTGCGTTAGACAGCTGCTCGCCGTCGCTACGATCAACTATGAAGCCGCTGATTGTGGACTCTACGGCATCGACGTCTGAAGCAGGTACAATGACGAGCTGTCCCTGTTCCGTCGTAAAGAGCGTAGTTTGCGTCTCGTCCATAACGTGCCGTAGCGCGTCCAGCGCACGCACGTGTTCTAACTGGACAGTTATTGTCGCATCAATTGGTATGCGGCTGCGGTTGTAGTTGAGCGGAAAACCGCCCTTTTCCGCAATATGACTCAAGGCTGTCTCTAAGGGGACCTCCACTAAATCAACGGAGATTATGGTGAGAATTGGGGCGGGTAGATCGCGTTCGGTTGACGGAATTTCAGCGAGGGAGGAGCCAATAAAGACCAGCGGCAGAACGACTGACAGCAGGCCGATCCATTTGCGATATTGGGGCATAGTAATGTCGATTTTTAAGGCGTCTGTTCGGAGATCAGTGTTATGTGGTCACCCACGCGTTCATACTGCAGGCCGGTCAATGTTGTAATGAGGTGCAGCGCGTCGTCTAAGGAGTGTCCGTCCAATTGAACAGTCAGTAGCTCTTGGGCAACGGATGCGTTCTCGAGAACGCATTGCACGTTATACCATCGTTCGAGCTGAGACAGAATATCGCGCAGCGGCACATTGTCAAAATACGCTTTTCTTTGTATCCAGGCGGCATGTCTTGGTACGTTGGTCGGACGCGGCGTGGAAGGAGAGCTATTAACGGCAATGCTGCTGGTGTGCCCCGGGTTGATAGAGACGGCACTCGACGCATCCTTTTTAGCGGCTAGGATGACTTGTCCCTCTGCCACTGAGACGATCATTTTTTGCTCGTTGGGCCATGCGCGAACGTTAAACGCTGTGCCGGTTACGGTGATCTGTCCGTATTCTGCTTGGACCAAAAAAGGCTTAGACGGGTCAGAGGCCACGTCAAAATAGGCCTCGCCGCTGAGTAAAACGCTGCGCGTATCGCCTGTGAAATTGGTTGGATAGCGCAGGGTGCTGCCGGCATCCAGCCAAACCGTTGTGCCGTCGCTTAGTGTGTATTGGGCATGTTCACCGTACTGCGTCTGTAGTGCGACCCATTCACTTGCTGTATGTGTGCTGCTCAGCCCGTAATAGGTGGCGAAACATGCGATGAGGAATACGGCTACTGCGGCGTAGCGTCGAATGGCAGAGAAAAGAGGCACGATGCGTCTATTCAACGTGCCTTGATCGGCTGGGCTCGTCCCGATCCCCGTCCGTTGGGCGATCTGATACCATAGCCCGTCCAAGTCGCTTGCCTGCTCACGCATGGGGCTAGTGTGCCAGACGGTGCGCAGTTGGCCGACCCTGCGCTGTAGCGCAGGGTCGGCCGCAAGGGCATCTTCTACCTGCTTCCGCTCTTCAGCAGAGCATTCGTCAGATAGATAACGTGCTAGCAGGTTCGAATCCACAGGTTCACTCACAAAAAGGCGTTTCTATACAGGTTTTTAGAAGCGGAGAGATAAGTGGGCGCCTAGCTGGCCGCGCGTGACGTCTATATTCGGTTGTATATTCAGGGAGAGGCCCATGCGCTTTCCATACTTAAAGCGCACGGCGTCTCGTTTGCGTTCAATGGTCTTTATGCCGCCAATTAAATCGTGTATAAACTGTCCAACGAGCAGACCGGCACCCAATACGATCAAAGCACCTCCCCCGCCTTCCTCTTTACGCTCTAACTTATCATACCGATAGATGATCGCGCCGTTCTCTTCGCCGATGGGCACTTTCTCATAGCGCGTGACCTTACCACTTTGCCCGACGATATCTGTGGTCTCAAATTTCGATCTTTTCCAACTGTCTTTTTCATCAATGAGTGCTGCGCCTGCAATGATCGATGTAAGGCCTAGCGCAGCTGCGCCGACGTGTTTCCACCCAGCCCTGCGCTCACCGGCGTAAAAGTGCAATGAGCCGGGCAGAGGCACGGACATCAGTAATAGGCCAACGCTTAAACGTCGATTGGCATCGGTGTATTCTTCTAAAGTCATTTCCTTCGGAATGGGCCAAATGGGGGTCTCACTCAACAGTTCGCCCTGGGTCACGTTCGTCTGGGCATGCGCGTGGGCACACAAGAGAGAGACGATAATCGCTATGCGCATGGTCATAAAAACCTCCTAGCTAGTGTATGCTTTGTGTATAAATACCCCCGTGAGGCACTATACCCTTACAAGATGGATGGAATTTTTGCTTGAACACGTGTTACCCGTTTAGCTTACTCTTCCTCGAATAGTGTACGACGCAGAACATGTAGTGCGCGCCCCATCTGCGATTCTACCGTCTTGACGGATATCCCGAGCACCTCTGCGATTTCGGCATACTTTAAGTGGTCAAACCGGTTCATTTCAAAAACTAGGCGGCATTTTTCTGGAAGCGCTTCAATGGCTCGCCTAATAGCTGTCACCGTTTCGTCGTGGCTTAGCAGGTCATCAGGTGTGGAAGGAGCGACCGAGTAAGGGTCTATTTTCTCTCTGTTTTTACGCATTACCTCTTCGTGCCTAAGGTGCTTTAAAGCACGATTTTTAGTGGCGGTGTACAAATAAGATTTTATGCTGCGATCGGGATTGAGTGTTGCCCTCTTTTCCCAGACGGCTACGAATACATCCTGTACTAGGTTTTCGGCAATAGAAAGGTCGCGCACGTAGTTATGAGCGAAGTGGACGAGCGCTTGTCCGTAGTGACGAAAAAGCTGCTCGAAAGCGCTTTCGTTCCCATCGCGAATCCTACGGATCCGCTCTGTATCGTGCTTCCTATCTGCGTTCAATCTGCATCTGCTGTATCTGACTTGGGCTTTGTATTGGTAGATGGATTACCTGTCGCAGACGGACTCATTCTCAGGATAAGTTCCACTGCATCCTCAAGTTTGCCAATAGGTAGAGAGCGGGTTAGGCTGATAACGCACGTCGAGGTGGGGTGTTTCTATGCGGGTTTGTCCCTCATGCATGCTGTCGACACCAGCGCTGGTCAGGCCCGTTGTCAGCAGCGTCCGCTCAATTGGGTAAGAAGCCTTTCTCGTCAGAAACATCTGTTCAATATTATTAACCTGCGGAGAAAAGAAGTTGGCCAGTGTCGCGGGGTTAGGAGGCATGGGTAGGTGCATATAGGTCGACAGCGGATCCTCGCGCCCATTGACGTCGGCGGCAAAGGCCCAGCTGCCGCCGAATAAGCCGTTCATAGCAATCATCGTGCAAACCAGTCCATCGCGATGCTTATACTGGTAGGCCCACGGTTCCTTGACCAACCTTTTCATCTCATTGATCGTTGGAAACGTGTTGTTAAATCCGGAACGCGCGGGCGTTAACTGGTGACCGCGACACAGACAGGCATCAAACAGTGCGCGCGACCACTGTTCTTCGTGCAGGGCGTTCCAAAACTTTTCGCCGCGAAATCCCTCAATCCATTCAACGCCTGATTCGCCCCCTTTGCGTCGCTCGACCATGCTTTGGATGACTTCAAATCCGTGAAAGTCACCGCCGTCGCTCCAACCACAGCCTACGCACATCGCTTCCCCTACTTCGGCGCCTAGCGGCATCTCTACGTCCGGCGTGCGCCAAGTAACAGGAAGTGAAGAGCCCGCCATAAAGGGGAAGCCGAGCTCGATGGATGCGTCATACATTTCCTTGGCCCAGTCCCATCGCCACGATAGATGTTTGTCATTAAAGACTGGTACGCTTCGGCCGCTGCCGCGAAAAACGGCCAACATTTGCTTAAAGAACTCATAGCGTGGCCAAAGGGTTTGGCCTTTCTCATTGTCCGGATAATCGCCGTGTTCCGCTATGATCAGCACGCCGTCTACGTCGAGCGAATCGGTGCCGCGCATCAGGGCATCGGCAACTGTCGGATAGCATTTCAGCAGCGGGAAGCGCTCGGCTCGCTCGCGGCTCAAATCGTAACGGGCTCCGTCTTCTGGCTCGGCAGGGGCCTTGTTCACTTGGTCGACGTAGAGGGAGACTACGTCTATTTCTGGGCGGTGGTGACGACTTTCCCAGCCGTAGCCTTCTAAAAAGCGATCGACTATGTGCTGGGCATGGGCGTAGCGATGGTAGATGGATACGAGGGCGGCAATACGTGGTCGGTTGCTCATGGTGTTTTCTACTCGCTGTAGGGTGGAGTGAAGCGCAAAAAAAGGGTTATAGTTGTGCTATGAGCAAGAGCTGTTGTCTGCGCTCCGCTACTGCAGGCCATTTTTCCAGACGATTAAGAAGACAATGTGAATCATCAAACCCAGTTGTTAGTGCAGGGTTTAATCTGCGCGTTGTGTCGGACAAAGTGCTCTGCAAGCGCTAAGAGGTAGAGAGCCACATCACAATTCTGCACGGCGACGTAGCGAACCGGAAGACTAAGAGTCATGAAAGCGCATGGTTGAGCAGTACTGTCGTGAGTTGGAAGATATTTTAGAAAAAACGGGTATCGAAATGTTCGTTGGAATAAATGGCTCAACAGACGGACAGGTCTAATGCTTGCTCGTTCCCATACGCAATATTACCTCCTCTATAGCATTTCGATGTATGACCAAGGGATTCTTTCTCAAGAGGCTTCCCATATGTTTATCAGGCGTGCGACTACGCCTTTCTGTATTCCGCGCACGGCGGGCTGCTCTAATTCATATAAGTCGTCTGAGATCAGATGACGGTGCGATTCTATGGGCAAAGCGCCGTGTGATCCCTCGTCTACGTAACGATTGAACACGGTGTAGCGAGGCGTGTCCAACGTCCAGCGACGCGCTCCGTGCATCAGGGCTTCGGTGAATATCACCGCGTCGCCAGCGCAGACCGGCACGTTAATCACCGTGGGTGGGCCGTCGTAAATAGATAGTTCCGGTGGATCAAAATTGCGTTTGTGGCTACCGGGCAGACATACGAAGCCGGTGTCTTCTGGCACGTCCACCAGCGATATACCGGCATTTAAAAATCCAGCGCGCGGCTCTCCTTGAACGATACTGTAGTCCTTGCCCGCCGCGTGAAACGAGATGTCATCCGAGGTGCAGTAGTTTTTTGTCAGTGCGCAATCGACCAGGCACGGCGATCCCTGCGTTAGTGCGATGATAACTCGCATGATGTTTGCGTTGAGCGCAAGGCGTTGGAATACGGCATCGCCATACTGTACGTGGTTAATCCAATGGGCTATGTTCGGTTTATGTTGCCCGCTACGGGAAGTAGAGGCGAGCGGCGGGGGCAGCTCATTTAGCGCCATATCGTGCCAGATATCGGCTAGCTCAATCATGTGCGTAAGGTCGTCTGGCGGCACAACCCCACGAAGGTGGATGAACCCGTGGTGGTCAAAAAACCACTTCTCTTCCAGAGTGAGCATAAGCGCCATCCTCTCAGTTAAAAAGGGCACGTGACGTCGCTTGCGTTAGCCCTCTCTTGTGGAAGTCAGAAACTTTGACGTTTCCCTGAAAAAAGAGTAACCTATTGCTGCCCATTATTCAAACACGAGGAGCGCGTTTCATGAGTGCAGCGACTAGTTCGTTGAAAGAACAGTTTGATCGCGATGGCTATGCTATCTACGAAAACGTAATCGACGCTGATTTAGTGCGGGAGGCCAGCGAGCACGTCGACTGGCTCTTGCGGAAAAACCCGGACCTTCGTCCCGAACAGTTGCACAACAACCTGATGACAGACGATCCGTTTTGGGTGCGGCTTGTCGGTGACGAGCGATTGCTCGATATCGCCCAGCAGTATATTGGTTCCAATATTGCGCTCTTTGCGTCCCATTACATCTCCAAGCCACCCGGAGACGGTCAGCCCGTGCTCTGGCACCAAGACGGCTCTTATTGGCCTTTGGATCCCATGGAGGTCGTGACTCTGTGGCTAGCCGTTGACGATTCGCTGCCGGAAAATGGCTGCATGCGCGTGATTCCCGGCACGCAGCACATGCAGCTACACGAGATGAAGCGACATACGGAAGAGGCTAACGTGCTCTCCTCGCGCTTGGATCCCGAATTGGTAGAAGAAGATCGAGCCGTTGACATTGTCGTGCCGGCTGGTAGCGTGTCCGTGCATCATCCCAATATCGTGCACGGCTCAAACGCCAACACCTCCGACAGGAGACGCTGTGGTTTGACTATTCGTTACATTCCCACGACGACCCAAATTGTGAGCGAGGGACAGTGGTCGAGCGCTTTTTTGCTGCGTGGCGAAGCAGTGGAGGGCGTAAATGAATATTTGCCGAAGCCGCGCTACCGGACGGATGTGCACATGGCGTTCGAGGGGTGTGACGCGTGGAAGTAACATAATCATCATATAAACAAT
>CAXGPR010000112.1:0-10408 GCA_964011675.1 uncultured bacterium | reverse complement strand
TAGGGATTCATCTGCTTGGACATCAACTGTGGCATAACGAATGCCGATGCCGCACCTCCGCCGATCAGAGAGGTTGGCGTCTGAACCGTGCAGAAGAAGGCAGGTATGGACGGAAGCCTCCCCGGCTTTCAATTCCAGGTGATCTGGTGTGCCGTATTCGTGTATGTTGTCCACAGTTTGATTTAGTACGTTGTTTTCTTGTGGGTCGCTTTCTCGGTATGGCAGCAAGCCATGGCGATGAGATCCAGGTACTACTTGTATACAGGCATTTTCGCGGTCTACATCGTCAATGGCCAGCCATATGGTTATGACCTTTGCGCGGTCCAACGGCCAATAGGTGAAGTCTTGATGCCACGAAACGACTTTCGGATCGCGTGGCAGTTTGCAAAAGTAATGAGCTCCTATCGCTGCGAAATTTGGTCCGAGAAGGTCTTCGGCTAAATCGAGTATGCTAGGGCTGGTAACTAGGTCGTAAACTCCGCCATAGGTTACATGAGAACCACTGATTGAGTAGCTATTTTTCCCCTGAGAAAGAGCAAAGGTAAGAAGCCCGTCGAAATACGTCCGGTTTGCGTCGGCTTGGTCGTCATTAAAAAGGGGAATGCCATTTAAATACCCCTCTCGGTTATAGGTTTCAATCTGGTCTGCGGTCAGGTGGTTTTTGCTGCCTGGGATACTCTCGTAAAAAGTGAAGTCTTTTTCCATAATTTCTCGGTTCGATTAGTTTGGGCGATTAGTTGTTTATAAGAGCGCGTTTGGTTTCTTCTGATAGACGAAGGTGGGGAGGAGCCATGCCGGGCTGAAGAACGCTTGGGTCGCTCACTATTTGAGCAAGTGAATGGATTTGAGTCAGGGATGGGTTCGCCGAATAGTCCTTATCCTCACGGGGTTCGTTAAACCAAGTGGGGGAAAACTCTAAAATACGCTTTTGTCGGTCGGTAAGTTCGGGATCCGTCGTGTCGTAGGCGACGTCCCCATGGTGCATACCATACGGAACATATTTATAAAAAAGGGTGCGGCGTTCGTTTTTACTAGACCATGGAATAGTACCGTGCTTAAGTTTTTCAGTAAACAGTATACAATCGCCGGCCTTGGCCTCAACGTGATGAACTGGTAGATCATCAGGCCAATTCGGCAGTTGTTTGGTCCATTCAGTATTACACCAATTGCTTCGCCAATCTCCTTCAATCGAAGTTAAGCGTTGCTCAGTGCTGGGTTTGTGTGAACCCGGGACGCAGCCAAATCCGCCATCTCCAGATTTAACTGTTTTCAGCTCATAGACACACGTTATATGGAAATTTCCTGGATTCCCGTGAAGTGTTCCTCCCTTATCAGGGCCGTCATGAGGAGTTCTCCCGGGCTTGTAATGGATGTTATCGTGATCAAGCCGGAAGTGTGGGCGCAATTCAGATGGGGTGTGGGCAGGTGCGTGACCCCAAGATGGATCGCCTAAAACTTCCTCGATGATTGGAAACATCGTTTCATTATCAATTAGATCCATATAAGCTTTATTCCAGAATCCTCTTCCGCTATATGTGTTTCCATGCCGGTCAGACGAGGTGAGTTGGCTTCGGTCGCCTAAGAAGTAACGGTTCTGTTTATCAGTGCCTGCTTTTTCCTGTATTGCTTCATAATCGCTAATGCGTTGGTCATACTCATTGTTCAAGGCATCTAACTGCGCCTTATTAAGAACGTTAGGGATGATGATATAACCCTGCCGGGCAAACGTGTGACGCATGGCGTTGTTCCACATGGTGAATCCTTTCTCACTTTTTCGCTGGAAACGATAGTCCGCGCGTAAAGTATCATAAATTAGATCTGCTACAAGTATCAAATGGGCACTCGTTATATGTTTAAATTAGTTTTATGAACATGGAAAAGAAGAAAAAAATCATCCTGTTGACAGGTCCCACAGCTAGCGGCAAAACGAGCATAGCAATCGAACTGTGTAAAAGGATGTCCTCGGCGGAGGTTATTTCAGTTGATTCAAGGCAGTTTTACCGTGGGATGGACATCGGGACAGCTAAGCCTACGCTGCAAGAGCGGGCTGAAGTGCCCCACCATTTTATTGATATTGCCAATCCTCATCAGGGCATCAATGCAGGAGAATATGCGCGCAGGGCCAAGGCAATCATACGGGAATTGCACTTGCGCAATACCGTACCTGTCTTGGTGGGAGGGAGTGCTTTATACTGGAGGGCGGTTCTCGATGGTTTTTACGAGGATAAGGTCGATTATAGCGCCATCCGTACAGCCCTTTTAAACCGTTTGCGAAAAGATGGTGTAGGAGCGCTTTATAACGAACTATCAGCCGTAGACCCGGTTAGTCATCACAGAATTAAACCAAACGACGCTCAGCGTATTATACGAGCATTGGAAGTTGGATTAAGTGGCAAGGAGTCTCTGGCAGAAAAATGGAAACGAGGAAAAGAAAACGAGTCACTATTTAATACCACCATGATCTGGATAGACCGGCAAAGAGATCAACTCTATTCAGCTATAGATGCACGCGTAGATAAGATGGTTGAAATGGGATTGCTTGAGGAAGTAAAAGGGTTGATAGAAATGGGGTTGGGGGCAAAGCACTATGTGATGGGTACGATGGGATATATAGAACCGTATCGATACCTAATGGGGGAACTATCATGGGACGAGGCGGTCAGTCAGATAAAGAGAAACTCGCGCCAATTTTCTAAACGCCAGACCACGTGGTTTCGCAAAGATCGGCGACTGCGGCGTCTCGACCCGGATATATGGGGTGTAGAGGGAGTCTGTGAACGGGTAAAAGCGCAGTTTGAAAGGTAGCTAATCGCCGTTTGTTTATTTGACAGTTAGAGATAGAAAGATTATTTTATTTTTACTGTTAGGTTGTTTTTGGCGGTTTTACTGAAAGAGCGGGAGTAGTTCAGGGGTAGAACGCGAGCTTCCCAAGCTCGATGTCGCGGGTTCGACTCCCGTCTCCCGCTCCATTTTTCCCCTCCCTTATGAAAACATTACTTCTCCTTACCGTTACTCTACTTTCGTGTGGTCGACCTGCGACCTTGCCTCAATCTCCATTAGATCGTCCTGAATCGCACTACAGGCAGGGGTTAACTGAGTTGGAATCAGGGCGGGTGGTCCAAGCAGAACGGGCGTTTAACCGATCCAAATCATTGGATGCCAATTTTCCCGGGTATTCTGTTGGAATGGCTTTGCTCAAAATGCATTTTGGAGAATATCACTCTGCAAGGAAAAGCGTGGATTCTGCCCTTCGAAAGGATCGGAATTTCCTGGATGCCTATGTTGCTCTTGGGCGCATTGTCAGCGCAGAAGGCGTTGCGCTTGACAGAAATACGAGAACGTGGTTAGCCGAAGCGGAAGATGCATATCGCAATGCCGAAAAAATTGATGGAAAAAACCAGGACGTTTTGTGGTACTGGGCGCAGTCTTATGCAATGGCAGGCGAATTAGGAATAGCTCGTGAGAAATTGCAGGATATTCTAACATTTGGTCGGGGTAAATGGATTACTGAAGCACTGGCTGAAGTTGATCGCTTGCAAAAAGCGGAGCGATCTGCTCCTGGAAGCAAGGCTGGCATCAAGATCGGCTTGAAATCGGAAATAACCCGTGCTGAATGGGCTGTTTTGCTGGTTGAAGAGTTAATGTTGCCGAAATTACTTCGCAAAAGGGGGCATGCGGATTCTCCAACGGCCCTCCCTGCAGACTGGCCTCCAGATATAGAGAATTCATGGGCAAATACCTGGATAAGGGAAATTCTTTTAGTGGGCCTAGTTGGTCTTGAAGTCTATCCAGATGGAAACTTTTATCCCGATAATACGCTCACTCGAGCTCAATATGCGCAGGCCAATCAGGCCATCTTAATCCTCCTGAGCGGAGATCAGTCCCTTAGGCATTCCTACATGGGCCAGGAGTCGCGATTTCCCGATTTACGCGCCGATAATTATGCCTATAATGCGCTTGCCCTCTGTCTTGAGCGAGGATTATTGAAGATTGCCGATCGCAGGACGGGGGCAGTCAATCCAGAGGGACCTGTTTCAGGTGCAGATGCCCTATTAGCCATACGCGAGTTTCAAAACTCTTTTCGAGTCGAATATTGATGTTCATGGTTTACGGTATTTTCTTACTCCAAATTGCCTTCGTATGCTCTCTGTGGGCTGAATCGCTAAAGCGCGTACAATCGACGGGGTTAGGGGTGATTGTAAAGGGTAATCGCGCTGCGGCTTTTGAAGAAGCTAAGAAGAATGCCCTGCGCCAAGCGGTCGAAGAGGGGGTGGGGGTACTTCTTTCAAGCCATACACGCGTAGAGAACTTTGCACTCATTGAGGATAATATTTACACCAGAACAGAGGGATACGTAAGAGCGTATAAAGTCTTAGAAGAAAAAGTGTTAGATGAATCAACGCTGGCCGTAACGTTGGAATCCACTGTCGAATTGGGTATCCTTCAGGATCGCATCGATGGATTAGAAGTTTTGATTGAAAGCGCGGGCAATCCCTACATCCTTATACTGGAAAGCCATTCGGCAAAAGGAGAGGTTGGGATTCATCTCAGAAGGGCACTCGCAAAGATTAGCAAGCGTTTAAACTTGATGGTCGTCCCCGAACTTAGGCATGTAGAATCGTCTGCGGAAGCCACTGATATAGGTAAAGCGAGCGGTGCTGATATCGTTTTATTTGTGAATCACGAGAGTGCACTACAGGGAGATAAACCTATCCCTTTTTCAGATCGATCAATAAGGAGCCTGGGCGTTTATTCTGCCGTAGCAAACCTAAAGCTTGAGGGCCTATGGTCAGATACTGGGCGTGTTTTTTCAACCCATTACGGTAGCGCAAGAGCAGCGGCGGAGGAAGCAGAGACCGCTATAGAAAAAGCCGGGGCCCAATGCGCCAGTAGTCTTGCGGATTCACTGGTAAAAGATCTTGTAGCAAATTGGCAAGAAAAAGTCTACTCTGGACGCCTCGTGCGGATGGTGGCCAACTTTGAAGGCGTTGATCCACAAGAGTTTGAATCTGCCTTGGTTGGTGCTTTGGGCAATGTTCAAACCTTACATCGAAGGATATATGATGCGAACCGGGCTATTTTTGATATCAAAAGCAAAAATACGGGATTTGATATTGCCCGTCATCTTACTCTAAGAGCGGAAGATCATTTTAGAATGACCATTCAACAATCGACGTTGAATAGCATAACCATTCGCGTAGGGCGACCTCTGTGATCGTTATCAAGGAACTGGTCCCCGGTGAATTAGGAGCTCGTAGTGGGCTATTGCCGGGTGATCGAGTCGTCAAAATTAATGGTGCTGAAACGACGGATCTACTCGATTTTCAGGTGCAAATTTCGGAAGAATTACTCTGCTTTGAGGTTGAGCGCGAGGGCGAGGTGTATGAAGTCGATATAGAGCGCAGCTTTGGAGAATCATTCGGTTTAGAATTTGAAGATCTACGTTTGCGCAGTTGCAATAACAAGTGCGTCTTCTGTTTCATCCACCAAATGCCTAGCGGCTTGAGAAAAAGCCTTTATTTTGAAGACGATGATTTCAGGCTTTCTTTTTTGCATGGGTCCTACGTTACTCTGACCAACGTTAGGGATCGCGATATTACCCGGATGGTTGATCAGGGATTAACCCCTCAATACATATCAGTTCATGCGACAGAGCCTGATGTGAGGTTAAAAATGTTGGGCAGGAAGAAGGCGACGGTAGATATACTCGAACGTATAAAAACGCTTGCTGAGGGTGGAATTGAAATGCATACCCAGGTTGTTGTATGTCCTGGTTGGAATGATGGGGTGCACCTAGAAAGAACTGTTTCCGACCTACGTTCATTTTATCCTGCCGTTCGATCGGTTGCTCTTGTACCTGTAGGACTCACTCGCTTTCGGGACGATCTGCCTGACTTAACTCCTGTAACGCCTACAATAGCCCGTTCTTATCTTGAAATGATCGATCATTGGGGGCAACGTTTTAGGGATGAACTGGGAGAATGCTTTGTCTACGGTGCAGATGAACTCTTTTTAATTTCACAAAGAGAATTGCCCCCCGCTTCCTACTACGATGCGTTCCCTCAGTTAGAAAATGGGATCGGTATGGTGCGGTCTTTCTTAGATACTTGGAATTCAGAAAAAGATAAGATTAAAAAATTTCACAAAGAAAGTGGGCGAATCGCAATTGTTACTGGAGAATTGGCTGCTGGTTTTTTAGAGCCCATTGTAACTGAACTGAACAATATGGTTTCTTTAAAAGCTGAATTAATTGCGGTTAAAAACGCTTTTTTTGGGGGAGGAATTTCTGTCTCTGGTCTGCTTTCTGGACGCGATATCTGTCAAATCCTTGGGCAACGAGGCAAACTTTATGATTCGATATTATTGCCTCCAAATTGCGTCAATGGGGAAGGCGTCACCTTAGACGACATGACGGTACTACAGATGAGCGAACAGGTGGGTATGCCTGTTCGTGTCGGGGAATATGATATTGCAAGTTCGATAAGCGCTATTTTAAAAGAAAACAAAGGGTCTCAGCGGGGGCATGGGCGACAATTGTCTGAGCTGGGTTATTACGTAGGAAAACGTAAATGACAGGAAGCGAGAGCAGGGATCTTTTTCCTACAATCATAGCGCATGAGAGGCCGGTTATTGCCATCGTGGGGCGACCTAATGTGGGTAAATCGACGCTCTTCAACCGTCTAACCGGGTCTCGGTTAGCTATTACAGATGATCTGTCCGGCGTGACACGGGATCGGATTTTTGCTCCGGTAGAATGGTCTGGCAAGAGGTTCACCCTAGTAGATACAGGGGGATACTTGAAGGACTCGGAAGACTTTATCGAAAGGGCAGTGCGAGATCAGGTTGAAATTGCAGTCAGGGAGGCCGATGTCATCATTCAAGTGTGCGATGTTCAGGTTGGAGTGACTGATCTTGATCGAGAGGTGGCAGAAAGGCTAAGAAAACTTCCCCATCCCAAATTACTTATTGCAAATAAATCTGATTCGCTTGAGAGCGAAGCCCGCATGGACGATCTTTATTCTTTGGGCTTGGGAGACCCCTTCCCTGTATCTGCTGCTACGGGCCGGCGGTCAGGAGATTTATTAGACGCGATTCTCGCCCTGTTTCCCGAATTAGATCTGGTCGGGGAAAATAGGGAAGATGTCATTAGAATAACCTTGGCTGGGCGTCCCAATGTAGGTAAGTCCACATTAATTAACAGGTTGGCAGGTGAACAGGTTTCAATTGTCCACGATCAACCTGGCACTACAAGAGATACCACGCAAACTCGCCTCTCATGGCAGAATACCCAACTTGTGTTGATGGACACTGCTGGATTGAGACGGCGAACAAAGGTCGATGATTCCATAGAGTTCTACAGTGGAAGAAGGGCATTTTCAAGCATAGAACAGGCAGACGTTGTAGTAGTTTTAATTGACGCTGTTGAAGGATGCGTGATGCAGGAAGCGCGCATAATGGAAAAGGTTATCGAATCTGGATGTGGAATGGTCGTGGCTGTGAATAAATGGGACTTGGAAGACGTGCGGGGTGAAGGCGCAGAAGAGTTTCGCAGAGATATAAGGCACAGGTACCCCTTCTTGCGTGATTATCCAATCATTTTCATTTCGGCATTAACGGGACGCAGGGTCACCAGGTGCTTAGAGTCAATCTCAAGAGTGGGGAGAAATCGTCAACAGCGGATAAGCACTTCAAAACTTAATCGCCTTTTGCGAGAAGCCTACGCCGAGCATCCCCCCACAAAAGATGGAAAGGAAATTCGGCTGCTTTATGCCACTCAACATGCAGCGAGTCCGCCGGTTTTTACGATCTTTTCGAATCTCCCTCAGCTTATTCCCGAATCTTATAAGCGATATATGGAAAACAAGTTGCGGGAAAATTTTGGTTTTGAAGGAACTCCACTTCGCATATTATGGAGAAAGCGCAGCGAAACTAAGTTGAGTCGAGGGTAGTATGATTAAGAGTCACGTAGGAAAAAAGCTTTATTACAGTATCAGCGAAGTCGCTGAAATTACAGATTTACAACCCTACACGCTCCGCGCTTGGGAAAAAGAATTTACTTGTTTAAGGCCGCGTAGAGCAAGAGGTAAAAACCGTGCCTATCGTGGTAGGGATATCGGTATCGTTCTGTTGATAAAGCAGTTACTTTATCAAGAGGGATACACGACGAAGGGTGTTAAGCAAAAGCTCAAAAACGAACCAGAACTTATACGATCGACTACGTTTAATCCATCCCCCAATGACCCAGGACTAGTCGCAGATAACTCTCCTGGTGATCTAATCCATTCACGAGATGGAGATAAAATACAGGTCCACCCAGTCTCCATAAAGAGACCCCTCAAGGACGACAGAGACGAAGTTGAAAGCCAGCAAAATGCGCAGAATCTCCCGCTGGCCTCTAAATCTGAACATCCCAATCCAATTTCTCAGATAAAAAAGGAGCTCCGGGAAATATTGGAACTGCTGTAAGTCCTTGCGCAAAAGAGAGTTTCTCAGTTTATTTGTCAGCTTTCCTAAATCTACCTTGCCATAATTCGCGGTGTGGCATATTTTTATTGGAAAGTGGGCTTATGCCCGCTTTTTCTCATAATGGGCAAAAAAAATAATTCCCCTGAAGCGGAACAGTTAAGGCTTCACTTGAGTTCAGAGCTCGCACCCATCGTTAAGGAGCATGACGCACTCCTTGTTGACGTTGAGATTGCGGGAAGTAAATCTCAGCCCAGTATCCGTATATTGGTCCACAAGGAGCCCGCTGTATCCTTGGCCACTTGTGAGCAGATTAGTCGCGAGATCGCTGATTTTCTCGATGTTGAAGATCCGCTTCCGGGTCGTTACCGATTAGAGGTCACTTCACCGGGATTGGACCGTCCCTTGGTAACAGATGGTGATTTTGCTCGGGCTGAGGGGCACCTGTTAAAAGTTGTGCTACTTACGGGCAAGAACCACCGTGGTCGACTTGTGGGATGGGATTCGGTTCAAATCACGTTGGATGATGGACGTGGTAAGGTGGAAGATGTACTTCGAGAAATTATAGCGAAAGCAACAATAGAAGTGGAGTTCAAAAACAAATGAGGACATTCAAATGACCAATTTGAGCATCGTTGAAGCGCTTGGGCAAATAGCTCGCGAAAAAAACGTAGATCGTGAGATGGTTGTTCAGACGCTGAAAGATGCACTCGTATCTGCCGCAAAAAGGCGTTACGGAAATACGGAGAACTACTTTGCCGAAGTAGATCCTCAGACAGGGGCGATGGAAGTTGCTGCCCACATGAGAGTAGTTGAAGAAGTTGAAGAGCCAAGTGCTGAATTTTCTCTTGAAGATGCCCTAGAAATAGACGCCTCTGCGCAGATAGGCAGTATTGTTGTAAAAAAACTCAACTTTGCCGACTTCGGAAGAAATGCTATTCAAACTGCCAAGCAAATACTAATTCAGCGCGTTCGGGAAGCAGAGCGGGAACACATTTACGAAGAATTCATCGGCCGGGTTGGCATAATCGAATCGGGTACTGTTCAGCAAATAAGCCACGGAGATATCGTTTTAAACCTTGGCAGAGCTGAAGCAGCGATTCCCTATCGGGAACAAATTCGCAGAGAACGGTATAGGCAAGGTGATGCAGTTCGAGGCTACATATATGAGGTGTTGAAGTCCAGCCGTGGTCCTCAAGTTTTGCTTTCTCGAACCCACCCAGAATTTCTGCGTAAGCTCTTCTCTACCGAAGTGCCTGAGATAGCAGAAGGGATTGTACAGATTCACGGAGTTGCGCGTGAGCCAGGCGAACGGGCCAAAATTGCCGTCAGCACAAGCGACGAGCGCGTAGATCCAGTCGGAGCCTGTGTAGGCGTCAAAGGGTCGCGTGTCCAAACGGTCGTCCGCGAACTGAGCGGTGAGCGAATTGATATTGTTCCTTGGATCGATGAACCCCAAATATTCATTGAGCGCGCTCTGAGCCCTGCGAATGTGTCTCGCGTCATTACTGATAATCGACGTAAGCATGCAGTTGTGCTCGTGGATGAAGATCAGCTTTCGTTGGCCATTGGAAAATCCGGTCAGAATTCGAGGTTGGCAGTTCAGTTGACAGGATGGGGGCTGGACATAATAACAGATTCACAATACCAGGAACGCAGGGCCAAGCAGGAAGGTATACAGCAACTGCTACGTAAGATACCTGGTGTTAGTGAGCTAATTGCTCTGAGCCTGACTACATCAGGTTTTGATTCGATACGCTCCGTATCTGAAGCAACAATCGAACTACTGCGCACCGTCCCCGGATTAGAAGATGAGGATGCGTCGCGGAAAATCAGGACAACAGCTGAAAATTTTTTAGCGGAACATGGGCCAGACGTAGATAAGGTCGAAGATCCGGTTGTAACTGCGGTGGAAGTGAAGGAAAACGGATCGCCCGAAAATACA
>CAXGPR010000111.1:0-10715 GCA_964011675.1 uncultured bacterium | reverse complement strand
GCATCGCGAGGTGAGTGTAAACGGGTTTACTGACATACAGGAGCGCGGTCCGATGCAGCGTTGGGAACACACGCACCGCTTTACCGCGCTATCAGAAAGCACGACGCAGATTAACGAGCACATTGAGTACGCCCATCACGGGGGCCTGCGCGGTCTATTTAGTCGCCTGCTATTTATGCGCCCCGGTCTCTACATGCTCTTCACCGCCCGAAAAATACTCACGCGATGGCACCTGTGCGGCGGCGATAACGACTAGGTATAGCCGCCCACGCTGAGCAACATTTTTGTCTCCTTGTCCGCATTCTCCAGCAGCTCTTTAGTCAGCCCGTATTCTGGTTTTACGCCGTAAGGCGAGCCGTGAAACTACGTCGGCTGGTAGCTCAAAATCAGCATTCGCCGTCGCGCACCGAGCGTTGGTCCGCCGCGATGCCACACGTTCGAATGCATCAACACTATGCTGCCGGCCTTGAGGTGCAATTCGATTTCTCCGTCAACGGGTTCGTACGTGTCGGGAGGTTGGCGATCGAGCCATGCGTGCGATCCAGGCACCAAGCTAACGAGACCCGTTGCCTCGCTCAAATTGTCTAAATAAATCAGTGCGTCTAGGCTATGCGGCACGGAAAACCACGGCGGTATGGGGCGACTGACCACGCGCAGATGCTGGTGCAGCGGCGTTTCCTGCTGCTCGGCGCCGGGAAAGGTGACGCGCGCACTCAGGCCGCGCAGGCAGACGAGCGGCCCCATCATCGCTTGGGCGACGGATAGGATGGGTGGGTATTTCAGTAGTTCGAGAAAAGCCGGATCCTTGTCCATCAGGTGGCGTAGAATGATTCCCCAGGAACGCTTGCCAGCCGCCTTTCCGCGGTGCTGCTCCCATTCCGATTCGACGAGCCGTTCGACTGCGTCGCGCAGTGTCGCTAGCGCGGACCCAGTAAACAGCCCCTCGCGCACCAGATAGCCCTCTCTGTCTAGCTGTGCCAACTCGTCCGGGTTCGCGTGTACATCAATGATGCGTGTGCAGTCGTCGCCTAAGTTGTGGGCATTGAGGATTTCGTAGCACAGTTCTCGTCGTTACATATAAGGCCCTCGCGTAGAGTTACTGCGGTGTAGAGCTGAGAGCAGACAAGATACGTTTTCAGGACGGTTGCGACAGTGTTATATCCATAGATAGATTGAGACGTCGTTGGGAACGGCTCATCATGTTGGAACATCGCAAGGGAAAAAAACACATGCGCGACGAGGGATGCGATGAGTGAATGGATCTTTGAACAAGTAGCAGGGCCCTTTGGATTTACAGAGGGGCCACTGTGGA
Organism: uncultured bacterium; assembly: GCA_964011675.1. GTDB lineage: Bacteria > Latescibacterota > UBA2968 > UBA8231 > UBA8231. The sequence continues at coordinate 9,403 of CAXGPR010000111.1, read as the reverse complement.
TCGGCGACGGGCTGTTGTTTACGGATATGCCGGGTGATCGCGTGCTACACTACGATCCGCAGACGGGGCAGTGCACCGACTGGCGTACGGGAACCAACAGCGCCAATGGGCTGACGGCCGATGACCAAGGTCGCGTATATGCGGCCGAAGGGACTTTTGTGCCAGGCAGCGACCGCTTTGTGGATGGCCCCGGTCGCCGCATCGTACGCTACGAAAGCGATGGTTCGACAACGGTGATATGCGATCACTATGAAGGGCACCGGTTTAACAGTCCAAACGATTTGGTCGTCGATGAGCAGGGCCGCGTTTGGTTTACTGATCCGCGCTATGGCGACGACCGTTCGCATATGGAGCTATCGCACGAATCAGTCTATCGCGCCGATCTACAGCCCGACGGCAGCTACCTGGCCACGCGCGTTACGTTTGATACGACTAAGCCGAATGGAATTATTGTCACATCGAATATGCAGACGCTCTACGTGGCACAGAGCGACTACGGAGTGGATACCGCGCGTGAACTGCGGGCTTATCCCATTGTTGGAGACGGATCGCTTGGAGCGTACGACGTGGTGCACAACTTTGGTCCGCATCGCGGCATCGACGGTATGCGCTTGGATTCGGAAGGGTGTATTATCGCTACGGCCGGTTGGAAGGAAAGCGGTCCAGGACCGATGATCTACGTTTTTGAACCGAATGGTCGCGTGTTGGAGACGCACCCGTTTCCCATAAACCCAACCAACTGTGCTTTTGGCGACGCAGACGGTCAGTCGCTCTACGTTACATCCTTGGACGGCTATTTGTACCGAGCGCGCACGGAGCGCAGGGGATAGGCGCGGCGATCAATGGGCTGCCGGCATATTTTTCACGACAATGCCGACCTCGTTGCGCCGCATAAACGGGGGCGTCCATGGGTCATTATAGCGCATGAGGAAGGGTTCTCCCTGCGTCTGCAGACCGCGTTCGCGCAGCACCGACAGCAGCTCCTCGGTCTTTTTCTCTACGCGCTTAGAGCCGGTGAGCCACGAAAACTTTAGCGCGGCAACCTGGCGCGGTGCCACCGTAGTGAATTTGATGGGCTGGCCATTGGGCGTTGGTGCGCTGTCCTCAGATAGGGCGGCCGGTAGAATAAACGACATGGTTCCATCGGTGATAACGGGCGCTGTCATGGCCACGTTCTGCCCCTCTTTGTTGTTGCCGAATATGTAAGAGGCCAACACTGAAAACGAGGCGTTGTCGGTTGTGCCTACCGTAGAAATCCATGTCTGCTGTTCGTATTGGCGTACTTCGACGTTCTTGTCTAATCGTTCGACTACCTCGTACTGGGGCCGTTCAATGCCGTAGATGATATAGGTGCCCCACCCGACCCAAAGAGACATCAGCACGCCGATAGTGACCATGAAAATGAACCCCACTTTCATAAATACATCCTCTCGCTTTTCACAAAGAACTAATGTATCGAGCTACACACCATTGTCAATCAATTTGCTTTTTCAGCCGCTTCCATGAGGCCGCGCATATAGCCTACGGCAAAAAGTCGACCTTGCATTGTGTAGCCGCTCTCTCCGCTCTCGCCCGCTAAAACGGGCACGTGGTCCGGGCGCATGACGCCGGCGAAGCCAACGGAGCCATAGGCGCGCATGGAGGCAAACATATCGGTGGGGCCCTCGTCGTGGAAGGTCTCGACAAAGCGCGTGCGGTCGCCGCGCACGTCGCGTATGTGGGCAAAGCGAATATGCGGTCCAAATCGGCGAATGGTGGCGGGAATGTCGACGCCCATGGCTGCAAAATTACCCTGACAAAAGCAAATTCCGTTGGCCGGGCTTGGCGCTAGGTCTACCAAGCGCTCAAAGGCCTCCGTGTCGATCATGATGCGCTCCAACCCGCGCAGCGGAGACAGCGGAGGGTCGTCTGGATGCATCGCCAGCGCTACGCCAGACGCTTCGGCGACGGGTAGCATATACTCCAAGAAGCGTTCGAGGTTTTCCCATAGAGCGGCTGCGCTCACGCCGCCCTCCATGGGGCCCAGCGCCTCAATCTGCGCCAGATCAAATTCGCTGCACAGCGCGCCCCCGCGTCCCGGCGTGCCGAACGAGGTGCGGGTCCAGTCCGTCAGGCCCATCCAGTTGTAGCACAGTACGCCCACGTCGAGTGCTCCCATGCTGCGGACGAGCTGGGCCAGTTCTTCGAGCTGTGCACGGTAGCCATCCTGTCCGAGAACCACTTTTTCAATGGGTAGATAACCCTCTACAACCGAGATCTTCATACCGTGTCGTATGACCTGTTGGCAGAGCGGTTCTATGTCTTCTATGCGACAGCCGGGATAGCGTATGACGATATCGGTGACGCCTATCTGGCTGGCTAACTGCAGGTTGTGATCGGTAAAGGGCGTGGCTACCAGAGCAATACGCATGGCGGAGATCTCCCTCGTATGAGTGTCTTAACTGTTGTTCAGGTAGAGCGCGTAGACGGTAGCTCGCTCTAGGTGTAGTCGCAGCATATAGTTGCCGGGTGTTAGGTCATTTAGGCCGTCTTGCCGCCAGCGCACTTGGGCCGAGAGACTATCGTCGCACACGGGAACGGCGTCTTCCCTTGTAAAGCCTTGCAGGCGTTTGCCCGCGGCGCTGAGTATTTCAACGCGTATGCTTCCTCCGTGCGCATCCGCGTTGAGTATTAACTGGCTATCTCGGCCTAGCGCTAGCGGTTTTAGCGTGACTTGCCCGACGTGTTCCAGCGGTTCCCGCTGCGTAGGCAGGTCGCTGTGTGCTACGGGACCTAAGCCGGCAAAGCGGTCGCGGGGCAGCATCGATACGCCGACCCCGCTCTCATGCGTTCGGTCGTCGGCATCCGTTGCACCCTGCGAGTAGGCTCCGTAATAGAAGCGCATTTCGTCGTCGGTTAAGATCGGCGTAGAATTGGTGAATAGAGACCCGGCGTCAAATGCTCCAGACGGCCCGCGCGCCAAAAAATGTGTCGAACGGAAGGGGCGCTTCCAGTCGAATCCATCGCGGCTTAGCATGAGCTCTATGTCGATTACGCCGCCGTCCACTGCGCGGTCCAGTAGCTGGTTGAGGCAGAAATAGGTGTCGGCGTGGTGGAAGACCGGCGTGGTGTGGAACTCGACCTGCGGTGCGTCGGATTCGTCCGGTGCGCAGATCAGCTCGGGTTCGGACCAGTTGATAAAGTCGGTACTCTCTATGCGTCCCATTGCGTGCTTCCAGCGCATGCGACCGTCCGGTCCGTCTATCCACATCTTGCCGTACCAGGCGTATACTTGGCGTATTGGATCAAAAAAAATGTCCGTTCCGTCGCTCATCGAAAGCGGGATGTCCCACGGTTTGTCAGGTGCGTCATCAAAGGGCACTTCTTCAGCGAGCTGGCCGTACGATATGTTGGAAAGGGGGGCATTCGAGTGCTTTTGCCAGTGAATACCGTCGGGTGAAAAGGCTACGTGTAGGCCGGGGAATTCCCCCTGCGGCGTTTGCCCCCAGTCGAAGTAGGCCATCTTGTAGCGTCTGTTGGGATCGATATCGCGCTCGTCTACAAGCACCGAGTTGCAGTAGCGCAGCGAGTGGCCACCGCTGCCTATCAGTACGATGTTGGTTCGCTCGATATCGCCAAAGGAAAAGAGGTCGAGTGCGGGTTTCACAAAGTGCAGGCCGTCGTCTGATTCGGCATAGCATACGACGCATCCATAGCGTCTGTCGGGCGCTAGGTCGCCCGTATAGGCCTGATACCAGAGCTGGTAGCGTCCCGTTTCCTCGTCGCGGTGTATGCTCGTCCAGCCAATGGCCACTTCCCACGGCTTGTTCGGTGCCAGCACTTGGTGGTGCGCCGGTCGTTTGGCTGGACAGAAAACGCGTCGTGTGCCCGCGCGGTAGAGCACGTGGTGGTCGTCGACAAAAAGCAGGGTTTGGTATCCGTCTACCACAGACTCTTCTCCTCAAAGGGCTACGTGCGAGGTAACCTCGCGTAGGTGTACCATGCTATTAGCCCTCAAGCCGCTCATCTATTGGGCTGGGCCGTTGGGTAGGTCGATATCGGATAATGCTTCGTATACCTTGGCGACGGCCGCGTCGTCTAACGCGCCCCATCCCTTGGAGGCGGCCATGGTAAATAGTTGGCTGGCGGCTGCCGCTAGCGGTAGCGGGAAGCGCAGTTGGCTGCTCGTGTCGAGCACAATGCCCAGATCTTTTACAAAGATATCGATCGCGCTGAGCGGCGTGTAATCGCCGTCGAGTATATGCTGCCCGCGGTTCTCAAACATCCATGAGTTCCCCGCCGATCCCGTGATTACCTCGTAGAGCGCGTGCGGATCGAGCCCGTTTTTAATGCCGAAACTCATCGCTTCGGCCGCGGCGACGATGTGCACGCCGGCTAGCAGCTGGTTAATCATCTTATAAGCCGAGCCGTCGCCCGCGGCCTCGCTCAGCCTGTGCACGGTTGAGGCGATACCATCGAGCGCAGTCTGCGCCCGCTCGAACGCGGCGGGTGATCCCGAAGCCATAACGGTTAAGCTGCCTTCTGCGGCGCGTGCCGAGCCTCCGCTGATGGGCGTGTCGAGGTAGTGCAGTCCAAGGTCTTCAACCCGTGCGGCCATTGTTCGGGCAAAGGCGGGCGACACCGTGCTACATACGGCTACCACGGCGCCCGCTGGTAGATGCGCTGCGGCTCCGCGTGGACCCATGAGGACCTGTTCCACCTGCTCTGCGTTAACGACCACTACCAGCGCTATGTCGCAGTCAGCCGGCAGCGCGTCGAGTTCGTTAATCGCCGTGCCTCCGCTAGTAACTAGCGCCTGTCGCGCGTTCCCGTCAGTGTCATAGCCGACGGTTTCAACGCCGGCGCGCAGCAGCGACTTGGCAATGCCAGAGCCCATAGAGCCCAAACCAATAACGGCAGCTTTCACGGAGCGTATCCCTCCTCAATGTGCGGTGCGATAGGTTCGTCGTCCGCGGGTAGATATAGGTTTCACAGGGGTGAATATTTCGCGCAGGTGATCCGTTCTATCTCAGAACGACTGACCTAGGTCGCGCAGCGCTTGCCCGGTGACTCGGTGCACCGTCCACTCGTCCTGTGCCTTGGCGCCTAGACTTCGATAAAACCCTAGCGCTGGTTCATTCCAGTCGAGGACGGACCACTCCAAGCGGCCGCAGTTGCGCTTGACGGCTAGGTGTGCCAAGTAGCGCAGGAGTGCGCCCCCAAAGCCTTTTCCGCGCCAGGCGGGATCTACAAAGAGGTCTTCGAGATAGATGCCGGGCTGCGCGAGAAAAGTGGAGTAATTGGAAAAGAAGAGGGCAAAGGCGACGGGCTGTGAGCGATAGAAACCAAGGAGTACCTCAGCCGTTGGATGTTCACCAAAGAGCGTCTGGCGTAGCTTGGCTTCCGTGGCAACGACCTCGTGGCTCAGCTTTTCGTATTCGGCGAGCTGTCTGATAAAATGGAGAATCTGTGGGCAGTCTTCTTCTGTGGCAGGGCGCAGGGTAAAACCGTCCACGCGCGTGTTAATTACGGTCAAAAAATATTCCTTGTCGGTAGGTGAACGCATTCGCGTCCGGTTGGAGGATTCGACGTCACCATAGCCAGCCCAAAATTCGCCGGTAGATCTTGGCGCGCAGCGGTCCGTAGTGCTTGTGGGCAAAGAGGGTGAGTCCCTCTCGAAGCAGGCGCTTACGACGGGCGCGGTCTATGGGCACTTTGTTGTGGTAGTGAAATGATTGGGACTCAGGCGTATAGAGAACGGGGTGCCCTAGCTCGTAGCTGCGATAGCATAGGTCTGCGTCTTCTCCATACATGAAAATATCGCTGTCCCAACCCTCCAGTGCGTCAAATACGTCGCGGCGTATCCATAGGTAGGCGCCCGTTGTCCATGCGACCTGGCGCTCTATGTCATAGCGGAGATAATGTCGCTGGGAATGGTGGTCGAGCAGGGGGCGGAGCACAGACAGCGCGGCGAGCAGGCGGTCTATGGCCAGGCTGGTCAGCGTGGGGAAAGCGCCTACGGAGCGCTCTGTTTGGCGGTCGGCGTCGGAGAGTCGGCCGCCGAAAATGCCGCAGTGTGGATGACGTTCGCTAACCGCTAGCATGGCGCGTAGCGCACCGGGTGTGACTTCGGTATCTGGATTTAAAAAAAGCAGCATTGGCGCACTCGTCTGAGCTGCACCAATATTGTTGTTCTTAGCAAAGCCATAGAGCGTGTTGTTGCGTATGAGCGTGACTTCGGGGAAGGTTTCCTCGACCATTTGGCAGCTGCCGTCCTCTGAGCAGTTGTCGACGACGACGACCTCCAGTGCGACATCGTCGTGTGCGCGCAGCGACTGCAGGCAGTCGCGTAGCCAATCGCGCGTGTTCATGCCGACAATAACGATCGCTAACTCAGTAGACACGCGCTAGAAAAGTCCTTTAATCTGGCCGTTATCGTCTAAATCAATGGCCTCGGCTGCCGGTACGCGCGGGAGGCCGGGCATGGTGACCATATCGCCTGTGAGCACGACGATAAAACCGGCGCCGGCTGAGAGTCGCACCTCGCGAACAGGGACCTCAAAGCCTTGTGGGCGTCCTCTGAGCAACGGATCGGAGGAGAGAGAATACTGGGTCTTGGCCAAGCAAACAGGCAGGTGGCCGTAGCCCTGTTGCTCCAGTTGGGCTATCTGTTTGCGCAGGCGGGCATCCCCTGAAATATCGTCTGCCCCATAGATATTCTGTGCTACCGTACGAATTTTTTCCCACAGCGGCATTTCGTCGGGATAGAGCGGCTGAAACGAGCTGGGCTGGGTTTCTGCGGTTTCGACAACGGCTTCGGCTAGCGCCTCGGCTCCGGCGCCGCCTCGCGCCCAGTGTTCGGATAGAGCGACTCGCACGCCAAGGTCGTCACAGATGCGCTGCAGGGTCTCCCACTCGGCCTGACTGTCGCCGCTAAAGGCGTTTATGGCCACTACGACGGGCAGGCCGTAGCGGCGGATATTTTCTACGTGCTTGGCCAAGTTAGCCGCCCCTTTTTCCAAGGCTGCAGGGTCTTCTTTGGACAGCGCTTTGCGTGCTTTTCCACCATGAAACTTGAGCGCACGCACTGTGGTCACTAGCACGGCCGCGTCGGGCTTTAAGCCGGCTTGTCTACACTTGATATCAAAAAACTTCTCTGCACCTAGGTCGGCGCCAAAGCCCGCTTCGGTGATGGCGTAGTCGGCCAGCGATATACCCAGTCGGGTGGCAACCACGGACGAGCAGCCATGCGCAATATTGGCAAACGGTCCGCCGTGTACGAGGGCTGGATTGCCTTCCAAGGTCTGCACTAAATTGGGCTTTATGGCGTCCTTGAGCAGCACCGCCATTGCACCATGCACGTTGAGATCTGCCGCGCAAACGGGCTGTCCTGCATAGGTCTGGGCGATGACCACGCGTCCGAGGCGTTCTTTGAGCTCGGCGGTCGATTCGCTTAGGCAGAGAATGGCCATTACTTCAGATGCGACTGCGATATCAAAGCCCGTTTCGCGTGGAACCGAGCTGCTCGTGCCTCCCAAGCCAACGACGGTCTGGCGCAACGCGCGGTCGTTCATATCCAATGCGCGCCGCCACAGTACGCGGCGTGGGTCGATAGAGAGTGCGTTACCGTGATGCAGATGGTTGTCCAGAGCTGCAGCAAGCAAGTTGTTGGCCGTAGATACGGCGTGAATGTCGCCGGTGAAGTGAAGGTTGATGTCTTCCATTGGTGCGATTTGCGCGTAGCCCCCTCCGGTGGCACCGCCCTTCATACCAAAGCAGGGCCCCAGCGAAGGCTCGCGCAGGCACAGTACAGCGCGCCGTCCGATGCGGTTGAGGCCGTCGGCTAAACCGATACTCGTCGTGGTTTTTCCCTCACCCGCTGGAGTCGGATTGATGGCGGATACGAGAATGAGCTTGCCCTTTTTTCCGCCGCGCGTCTGCGCGCAGAAATCCAGTGATATCTTTGCTTTGTCGGGGCCGTAATGCACTAAGTGTTGGCAATCGATACCTAGTTTTTGGCCTACCTCTTCTACCGGCAATAGGTCGGTTTCGCGTGCAATTTCTATGTCGGGTTGCAAGTCATCTCCTTCTTTTTGGGCTAGTTAGTCGACTTCTGAAGCAGACCCACGGCGCCAAATTCGTAGCTGGCGTCTCTATCGGGCAGCTCTTCCAAGTAGACGGTGAAGCGGACGGGCAGGCCGTTGTCGGGCATCTTTTCTTTCCAATAGCGGGCATAGGCCTGAGCGTACTCGGCGCGAATACGCTTTTTCTCGGCCGCATAGCCCTCGGGGTCTACGAGCGAGTTCGGTGCTTTGGGGGCTGCGCCAAAGGAGTGCACTTCGAGAAAGTCAACTTCGGCCAGTGACTGGCAAATACCCGCTTTTTGAAGATACATTTCCCAAGTGTCGAAGATAAGGGGAATTTCTTTTTCTGGATTCATTTTGGCCACGTCATCCAGGCCTAACTCGTTGGTTGCTGCAAGGGCGCCGGTCATGCCGACAAAGCGAATTTTCAAATCGCCGTTGTCCAACTCTTCGACGACCAGGTCGGAAAAAACGTCATTGCTTCTTTTTCGATAGTAGGTGACGCGACCGCGTTTTTTTATTTCCCAATCCATTAGAAACCTTTCGTCTGAATTTAGATCTCGCTGTGAGGCATGGGGGTGTGCATTAAAATTCGTAGTCGATGGACCATACTAACTGCTGGCCTGACGCCGCGCTGCGCTCCAAGAAGGGTTCCCATGAAAAGGTGTTTTTGTTGCCCCAGATGGGAAAGAAGTTAGGCACGTAAGAGCACGTTGCGGCTACCAGGCCCACCGTTGGGTGCTTCTGAAATATGACTAGATTGTTATGTGCCTCGTGCGTGAGGGCTTGATAATAGCCCCTTTCCCAGTGTGGCCAGTTTTTTCGCGCGATAAAACCGCTGTCGGCCAAGGCGTAGCCATCGTTTTCCGGAAACGATACGGTAATGTTAAGGCGACACAGTTCATCCCCTTCAGTTTGCGGATAGAATGGATGGGGGAACCAGCGAATGGGAATGGGACGTCGGCCCGTATTGTTAAGCGTGATAGAAGAGCGCACGGTGCGGCCGTAGAGCTCGACTACGCGCGTTAGGCTGAGGGCAAAGTGGGCAAATTCCTGCTCGGTGTGCATGCGTATACAGGTATCTGTTTGCCGCACTTCCCAGCTGCAGAACTCTTCTACCTCATTCTTTTCCAAGTCGCAGCGGCCTATACCTATAATCAGTGCTCGTGCATCGGTGGATTTTGGATCTTTGAGCGGACTCTGGTTAAATGCATCGGGTATGCCCTGTCCGTCAAAGGTATTAAAGCTGTCTGGGTAGGTGGGTCCCGAGAGTAGCGGACCGACGCTGGCATCGGTGACTTGGAAAATATAGCCCCCGGTGCAGTAGCGCGTGCCAAAGC